>JBKBXH010000026.1:0-8652 GCA_046313655.1 Thermomonas sp.
GGTCCACACCCGGTCGAAGCCCAGCGCCTTGAACCGGGCCTTGGCCCACTCCACCGCGCGCGCATCGGCTTCGCTGCCGGCCAGGCGCGGGCCGACTTCGGTGGTCAGGGCTTCCACCACCTTCCAGCCGGTGTCGTCGCGCAGCGCCTGCGCCTGCAGCTGCGCGGCACGCGCGAGCGCGGCGTCGCCGATGCGGGTGGGCTGGGCGGCGTGCAGCGGGGCCGCCACCAGCAAGGCGAGGGCGGCGGCAAGGACGGTGGTGCGCATCGGCAGGCTCCGGCAGCGGGAAACCCCGGAGTCTAGGCGGCGCGCGCGGGAGCGGGCCTGTGCCGGAAGTTATTTCTTCAGCGCGTCGCGGATCTCGCGCAGCAGCAGCACATCCTCCGGGGTCGGCGGCGGCGCCCCGGCGGCCGGCGCGGGCGCGCGGTGCAGGCGGTTGATGCCCTTGACCAGCAGGAAGATCGCGAACGCAATGATGACGAACTGGATGACCGCGTTGAGGAACTCGCCGTAGGCCAGCACCACCGCGGGGATCTCCTTGCCGTCCGGGCCGGCGTGCGCGGCCTGCAGGGTGATCGCCAGCTTGGAGAAATCCACGCCGCCGACCAGCAGCCCGATCGGCGGCATGATCATCTTGTCCACCAGCGCCGACACGATCTTGCCAAACGCGCCGCCGATCACCACGCCAACGGCGAGGTCGATCACGTTGCCGCGCATCGCGAATTCCCGGAACTCGGTCATCATGCCCATCAGCGGTGGCTCCCCAAGGGTGGCGTGTGGCGCCAGCTTAACCCGCCGGCGGGGCGATCCGGCCGTCCAGCTGCAGCAGCCCGCCCAGGCGCGCGCGGAACGTATCGCCGGGATGCAGCGCGGCCACGCCCGCCGGGGTGCCCATGAACACCAGGTCGCCGGCGCGCAGGGCGTAGAGCTTCGACAGCGCGTGCAGGATCTCGGGCACGTCCCAGATCAGCTGGTCCAGGGTCGAGGCCTGGCGGCGCTGGCCGTTGACCTCCAGCGACAGTTCCAGCGGCGCCAGCGCGCCCACCGCGGCGGCCGGCAGCAGCGCGGAGACCGGGGCGGAATGGTCGAAGCCCTTGCCGGTATCCCACGGCAGGCCCTTGGCCTTGGCCGCCGCCTGCAGGTCGCGCCGGGTCAGGTCCAGCCCGATGCAGTAGCCGAACACCAGCGCCGCGGCGTCCTCCACCGGCAGGAGGCCCGCCGGGGCGTCGTGGCCGAGCGCGACCACCAGCTCGACCTCGTGGTGGAGGTCGGCGGTGCCGGGCGGGTAGGGCACCACGCCGTCGGTGACGATGGCATCCGCCGGCTTCATGAAGAACACCGGGGTGCCGCGCTCGGCCTTCGCGGCCGGCGCGCTGGCCCCCATCTCGCGCGCGTGGTCGGCGAAGTTGCGGCCCACGCAGTAGATGCGGCGCACCGGGAACTCGCCCAGCGCGTGGCCGTGGGGGTCGCGAACGGGAATGCGCGGCGCGGCCGCGGCCGGCACCAGGTCCATCAGCGCGCCAGCGACGGCTTGCCCACCACCCGGTAATCGCCCTCGAGGGTGCGCCCGCGCACGCGCACCGGCTTGCCCGGGCGCGCCAGCAGGCGCCACAGCATGCCGCCCAGCAGCATTGCCAGGCCGACCACCAGCCCGACTGCCAGCAGCGCCAGCAGCAGGGCGATCCCGACCACGCCCAGCACGACCCGCAGCAGCGGGTGGCGCGGGCGGCGCGGGGTGCCGGAAACCAGGGTGCGCAGGCGCAGGAAGGCGGAATGCTGGAAGAACGACATTGCTGGGGATCCTGGACGTGACAGGGTCATGACACAATGCCGGCAGTATCGGCAGAACCGGCGGGGCGGGTGTGAGCAGTTCGTTAAACGAAGGCGTGGCGCTGGCCGCGCTGGAGGCCCTGCCCCGCGATGGCCTGCTGGCCGTGGAGGCGCCGCTGGACGGCGCGCCGGAATCGCTGATCCTGCACCGGGCCGCCGACGGCGGCGTGCGCGCCTGGCTGAACGTGTGCCCGCATGCCGGGCGCCGGCTGGACTACGCGCCGGGGATGTTCCTGCGCAGCAAAGCCGGCGAACTGGTGTGCGCGGTGCACGGGGCCAGCTTCGCCCTCGACGATGGCCGCTGCGTGGCCGGCCCCTGCCGCGGCGAGTCGCTGCGCGCGGTGGCGGTGCATTGCGCGGACGGCAAGGTGTGGCTGGGCGCGGTGCCAGCCGCTCAGTAGAGCAGGTTGACCATCGCCACGATCACCCCGGTGTAGAGCAGGGTCAGCGGCCCGCCCGAGCGCCACATGTCGCGCACGCTGTAGCCGGCCGGCCCGGTGATCATCGATACCGACGGGTTGGAGGCGGTGACGAAGTTGTTGGAGGCCGACAGCGCCACCACCAGCGCGAACGCGGTGGGGTTGCCGTTCACCGCCAGCGCCAGGTTGATCGCCAGCGGCACCAGCACGATGGTGGCGCCGACGTGGCTGATGACCATCGAGAACGCGGTGGTGAACAGCGCCAGCGCGATCTCGATCAGCCACGGCGGCATCCCCTGCGGCAGGCGCTCGATGCTGTGCCCGGCCACTGGAATCCATCGCCCAGCCCAGCGGGATCAGGCAGGCCATCAGGAACACCGTCTTCCAGCTGATCGCGGCGTAGGCCTCGTCGATCTTGAGCACCCCGGTCACCAGCATCCCGGCGACGCCGGTCATCAGCGCGATCGAGGTCGGGATGCGCGAGGACAGCGCCAGCAGCATCGACAGCGCGAAGATCGCCATCGCGATCTTGAACTTGTGCGGGCGTTGCTCATCCTTCGGGTAGTCGGTGACCACCACGAAGTCGCGGCTGCGCGCGGCCTCGGCGAGGTCGGTCCAGATGCTGTGCAGCACCAGCATGTCGCCGGCCTGCAGCGGCACGCTGCGCACGTCCTCGCGCAGCACTTCGCCGTCGCGGTTGATCGCCAGCAGGCTCAGCCCGAACTGCTTGCGCAGGCGCAGCTGCGACTGCGACTTGCCGATGAAGTTGGAGGTGGGCGGGATCACCGCCTCGGAAATGCCGGCGCGCGCCGGGTTGAACAGGTCGGCGAACACCCGCAGGCGCGAGGACAGGCGCAGGAAGTTCTTCTGTGCGAAATCGGCCATCTGCTCGCGTGGGCCCATCACGCCGAGCACGCTGCCCACCCAGATGCGGGTGTCCGCCGGCGGCGCCAGCCGCGATTCCTCGCCGGTGCGCAGTGCCAGCAGCAGCGGCATGTCCACCAGCGCCTCGGCATCGCCCACGCTCATCCCCACCAGCGGGCTGTCGGCGGTGACGGTGAGTTCGTGGATGTCGCCCTCGATCCCGTAGGTGCGCGCGAAATAGCTCTGGGTGCGCGCCGGGGTCACCGCCTCGTCGCCGCTCTCGCGCAGCACGCGCTGGCCGAAGAAGTGGAAATAGGCCAGCGAGGCGGCCAGCAGCGCCAGCCCGATCGGCAGCGGCGCGAACATCTTCAGTGGCGCCAGCGAGGCCGCGCCGGAAGGCATGCTGGCGTTGGCCGAGACCAGCAGGTCGTTGAGCAGGATCAGCGGCGAGTTGCCGACCATGGTCAGGCTGCCGCCCATGATGATCGCCGCCGACATCGGCATCAGCAGGCGCGACAGGCTCACGCCGGTGCGCGCGGTCAGGCGCGAGGCCACCGGCAGGTACAGCGCGGTGGCCGAGGTGTTGGGGATGATCGCCGAGTTCAGTCCGGCCACCGCCGAGGCCAGCAGCACCAGCCGGCGCTCGATCCCGTGCGCGCGCCGCAGCAGCCAGCCGGCCAGCCGGTTCAGCGCGCCGGTGCGGTCCAGCCCGGCGCCCAGGATCATGGTGGCGATCACGTTGATCACCGCGTCCGAGGAAAAGCCGCCGAACAGGTCCTCCGGCGCCACCAGTCCGGTCAGCCCCAGCACCACCAGCACCACCAGCGAGACCACGTCGGCGCGGATGCGCTCGAACAGGAACATCGCCATCGCGAACGCCACCAGCCCCAGCACCCAGAGCATGTCGTTGGTGAGGACGAGGGTGGTATCCATTCCGGGGCGGCGGGCGCGGGCGTTGGCGGCGAGGGTGGGGGCAGGGTAGCGCGTTTTGCGTGCGCGTCAGCCCGCGCCGCTGGCCGCGACGCGGTCGTACAGCAGGTCCCAGACGCCGTGGCCCAGGCGCAGGCCCCGCGCCTCGAAGTGGGTCTGCGGCCGCCAGTCCGGGCGCGGCACGTGGCCGCGCGGGCCGGCGCGGTTGGCCAGCCCGGGGGTGGCCTCCAGCACGTCCCACATCTGCTCGGCGTAGTCGTGCCAGTCGGTCGCCAGGTGCAGGCGGCCGCCCGGCGCCAGCTTGCGCACCAGCAGCGCGGCGAAGGCCGGGTTCACCAGCCGCCGCTTGTGGTGGCGCTTCTTGTGCCAGGGATCGGGGAAGTAGATGCGCACCTCGTCCAGCGCGGCATCGGCGATCTCGTGCTCCAGCACCTCCACCGCGTCGTGGTGGTAGAGGCGGACGTTCTTCGCAGCGTCCTCCGCCAGCGCGTTGAGCAGGCGGCCCACGCCGGGGGCGTGCACCTCGATGCCGACGTGGTCGCGCGCCGGGTCGCGGGCCGCCGAGTAGCGCAGCGCCTCGCCGTTGCCGAAGCCGATCTCGAGGATGCGCGGCGCGCGGCGGCCGAAGGCGGCGTCGAAATCGCGCGGCGCGCCGGTGTAATCGAGGCCGAAGCGCGGCCACAGCGCGTCGAAGGCGCGCTGCTGGGCCTCGGTGAAGCGGCCCTGGCGCAGCACGAAGCTGCGCACCTTGCGCTGGCCTTCGGTGGCGGTGAAGGGCTTGGGCGGCGCTTTCGCGCCCTGGCTGGAGTAGGGGTCGGTCAAGGCGTGGGTTCCCGTGGATGCGCGTGGCAGGCCGCCATTGTCGCCGCTCGCGGGGCGGCGTGATGCGCTGCAGCGTGAGAGCGTTATGATTCCATGAAACCATCGCCGCCATTCGCCGGCGTACGGCTTGCGGCAGGCCGCGGTGGGCCGCCGACGTTTTGCGCGATATCCACACCCATGCACGCGAGGATGCCCATGAAACGCTCTTTCCGCAGGACCCTGCTCACCGCCGCGCTGGCTCTGGCCGCGCTGCCCGCCTTCGCCCAGAGCGCGCCGAAGTCGCCGTTCTCGCAGACCATCTTCTTCGGCGACAGCCTGACCGATGGCGGCTACTTCCGGCCGATGCTGATCAACATGATCGGCCCCAACGGCGCGCTGATCGGCCAGTTCACCACCAACCCCGGCTATATCTGGGCCGACTACCTGTCCAGCTACTACGGCGGCAATTCCAAGCCGGCCTGGACCGGCAACACCACCCTGACCCCGACCCCGGGCAGCGGCACCAACTGGGCGGTCGGCGGCGCGCGGGTGAAGATCGACAGCGTCGGCGGGCTGGGCTACACCCCCTCGATGGTCAGCCAGTACAACGCCTACCTGGCGGCCGGCAACAAGGTGGACCCGAACGCGCTGTATGCGGTCTGGGGCGGGGCCAACGACATCTTCGCGGCCACCACGGCGTACCAGAACGCCTACGTCAGCACCCTGACGGGCGGCGGCAACGCCACCCAGGCGGCGGCGGCCGGCAATGCCGCCGCGCAGGCGATCATCGGCACCGCGGTCGGCGACCAGATCACTCTGATCGGCGCGATGACCAGCGCCGGCGCCCGCTACATCCTGGTGCCGACGATCCCGGACATCGGCCTCACCCCGGATGCCGCCGCCGGCGGCGCCCAGGGCATCGCGCTCGGCACTGCCCTGTCCACCGCCTACAACGGCGGGCTGTACGGCGGCCTGGCCACCGCCGGCCTGCACGTGATCCCGGTGGACACCTTCCACTTCCTGCAGGAAGTGGTGGCCAACCCGAACGCCTTCGGCCTGACCAACGTCACCAGCGCGGCCTGCCAGCCGCAGCCGCCGCCGGCGGGCAGCTCCTCGCTGTTCTGCAGCCCGGCCTCGACCGTGCCGAACGGTGCCAACACCTACCTGTTCGCCGATGGCGTGCACCCGACCTCGGCCGCGCACCAGGCGCTGGGTGATCTGGCGATCGCGATGATCGACGGCCCGCGCAGCATCGCGGTGCTGCCGCATTCGGCCGGCATGGTCGGCCGCGCGCGCGCGGTGGGGGTGGACAGCGCGGTCGCCGGGATGGCGATGCAGGAAGGCGACGGCATGCGCTGGTGGGCCGACATCCGCGGCGACCAGCAGCGCTTCGTCAATTCCCAGGGCTTCGACGGATTCGGCGGCACCGGGTCGTTCGGGGTGGGCTGGCGCAGCGGCAACCTGCTGTACGGCGCGTTCGCCGGCTACGGCCGCCAGAGCCTCGACTTCGGCTTCGACCGCGGCAGCTTCCGCCAGACCGATGCCAGCGTCGGCGGCTTCGTCGGCTGGGCCAGCGACGGCCTGTGGGTCAACGGCCAGGCCAGCTGGACCAAGCTGGGCTACAAGGTGGACCGCCAGGTCAACCTCGGCCAGGCCGTGCGCATCCACCACGGCTCCCCGGACGGCACCAACCTGAGCGTGGGCGCCAGCGCCGGCTGGACCTTCAAGCACGGCAAGTGGGAGCACGGGCCGGTGCTGTCACTGCTGTCGCAGACCATCCGCGTGGATGGCTACGCCGAGGACAGCACCCAGTCCAGCGCGCTGGCCTACATGAAGCAGAAGGGCGATTCCCTGATCGGCAGCGCCGGCTGGCAGGCCAGCTACACCATCAACGACCACGTGCAGCCGTTCGTGCGCCTGACCGGTGACCACGAGTACAAGAAGCCGGCCGACCAGGTGTGGGCGCAGTCGCTGTCGCTGTCCGGCTCGCTGCCGTACGCGGTGCCGGGGCTGGCCTTCGACCGCACCTACGGCACCTTCACCGTCGGCCTGCGCAACAAGCTCGGCGGGCTGGACCTGACCACCGGCGCCAACGTCACCGTGGGCCAGACCGGCGGCAGCAACGCCAGCTTCTACGTGACCCTGGGCGGTTCGTTCTGATCGCCGCGGGCGCGGCCGGGCGTGCATGCGTTGCATCCCGGCCGGGCGCCGGCATAGACTTGCCGCCCGCGCGGGTGTAGTTCAATGGTAGAACTGCAGCTTCCCAAGCTGCTAACGTGGGTTCGATTCCCATCACCCGCTCCAGTTCCGCGCAGTTCCTGCGGCATCTCCTGCAATATCAGGGCGGCATCCTCATGGATGCCGCCCTTTGCGTTGGGGGCGCCGCGCGGCCGGGCAGGCGGCAACCGCCGGCGGCCAGGGCTTCCATCGGGCACTCCCCACCGGGCATTCCCATGAAACTCGCCATCCTGTCCCGCAACGGCAAGCTGTACTCCACCCGGCGGCTGGTGGAGGCCGCGCGTCAGCGCGGCCACAGCGTGCGGGTGCTCGACCCGCTGCGCTGCTACCTGCGGATCAGCAGCGACGGCTTCGACATGCATTACAAGGGCAAGCCGATCGCCGGCTACGGCGCGGTGGTGCCGCGCATCGGCGCGTCGATCACCCGTTACGGCTGCGCGGTGCTGCGCCAGTTCGAACTGATGGGCAGCTACAGCCCCAACAGCGCGGCGGCGATCGCGCGCGCGCGACACGCTGCGCTGCCACCAGGTGCTGGCGGCAGAGGGGATCGGGCTGCCGGTGACGGTGTTCGGCGACAACCCGGACGACACCGCCGACCTACTGGCGATGCTGGGCCCGCCGCCGCACGTGATCAAGCTCAACGAGGGCACCCAGGGCGCGGGCGTGATGCTGGCCGAGAAGGCCTCCGCCTCGCGCGCCACGATCGAGACCCTGCGCGGGCTGTATGCGAATTTCCTGGTGCAGGAGTTCATCGCCGAGGCCAAGGGCGCCGACCTGCGCTGCTTCGTGGTCGGCGACCGGGTGGTGGCGGCGATGCGCCGGCAGGCACCGAAAGGGGACTTCCGTTCCAACCTGCACCGCGGCGGCAGCGCCAGGCCGGTGCGCCCGAGCCGGGCGGAGGTGCAGACCGCCGTGCGCGCGGCCGGCCTGCTGGGCCTGGGCGTGGCCGGGGTGGACCTGATCCGCAGCAAGCGCGGCCCGCTGGTGCTGGAGGTCAATTCCTCGCCGGGGCTGGAAGGCATCGAGGAGGCCACCGGGATCGACGTGGCCGGCGCGGTGGTCGAGCACGTGGTGGCCCGCGCGACCGGCCTGCAACACAAGCGCAACGCGGATTTGACGGATTCTTAATCGCGCCGCGCGCACCATGCACCTGTGCTCGCCGCGCTTCCCCCTCGGCCGGCACTGCAGGGCGATGAGACGTTTGGCCCGGGCGACTCCCCACCGCCCGGGCTTTTTGTCGTCTGCGTTCCGCCAGCCGCCGCGGCGCGGCTGTGCAAGAATCCGGGAACCGGCCTGCGCCGCGCCGGTCATAACCGGGGCCTGCGGCCACCTGGAGACGAGACACATGCGCGTACTGGTCATCGAAGACAATCCCGACATCGCCGCCAACCTCGGGGATTACCTCGAGGACTGCGGGCACACGGTGGATTTCGCCGCGGACGGCGTCACCGGGCTGCACCTGGCGGTGGTGCACGACTTCGATGCCATCGTGCTGGATCTCAACCTGCCGGGTATGGATGGGCTGGAGGTGTGCCGCAAGCTGCGCGGCGATGCCCGCAAGCAGACCCCG
>JBKBXH010000027.1:0-8616 GCA_046313655.1 Thermomonas sp.
CTCGACATCCTCGACCTGATTGCGCCCGAGGACGTGGTGGTGACCCTCTCGCACGCCGGCTACGCCAAGCGCCAGCCGGCCACCGCCTACCGCGCGCAGAAGCGCGGCGGCAAGGGGCGCAACGCGGCGGCGACCAAGGACGAGGACTTCATCGACCAGCTGTGGCTGGTGAACACCCACGACACCCTGCTCACCTTTACTAGCCAGGGCCGGGTGTTCTGGCTGCCGGTCTACCAGCTGCCGGAGGCCGGCCCGAACGCGCGCGGCCGCCCGATCATCAACTGGATCCCGCTGGAGGACGGCGAGAAGGTGCAGGCGGTGCTGCCGGTGCGCGAGTACGCCGAGGGCAAGTACGTGTTTTTCGCCACCGCGGCCGGCACTGTGAAGAAGACGGCGCTGACCGAGTTCGCCTTCCGGCTGGCGCGCGGCAAGATCGCCATCAGCCTCGACGAGGGCGATGCGCTCATCGGCGCGGCGCTGACCGACGGCGAGCGCGACATCATGCTGTTCGCCAGCAACGGCAAGGCGGTGCGCTTCGACGAGGACAGCGTGCGTTCGATGGGCCGCACCGCCACCGGCGTGCGCGGCATGAAGCTGGCCGAGGGCGAGCGCGTGGTCAGCCTGATCGTGGTGGACGGCGAGGGCGATATCCTCACCGCCAGCCAGAACGGCTATGGCAAGCGCACCGCGCTGGACGAGTTCCCGAAGAAGGGCCGTGGCACCCAGGGCGTGATCGCGATGAAGACCAACGAACGCAACGGCGCGCTGGTCGGCGCGATCCAGCTCTCGGACCACCACGACGTGCTGCTGATCTCCGACGGCGGCACCCTGGTGCGCACGCGCGCGGCCGAGATCTCGCAGGTGGGCCGCAATACCCAGGGCGTCACCCTGATGCGCCTGGCCGCCGGCGAGACCCTGCAGGCGATCGAGCGCCTGGATGCCAGCCTCGACGAGGACGCCGACGCGGATGCCGGCGGCGAGGCAGCCGCCGACTGACCCGAACCGATGTGCGACCGGTCCGCGCGGATGCCGTGCGGCCGGTCTTCCGATAGCCTGTCGCGGGAATGGCCGGCGGGGAGGCCGGGGCCGGATGGATGCAACGGGATGGGCGGCGGTGGCGGGAGTCGCGGTGGTCGTGGCCGCGCTGGGCGCATGGCGCCTGCGGCGTGGCGCCTCTGCGTCGCCGGCGCGCCGCGCGGATGCGGCCGAGGCCACGGCGGATGTGCAGGGGCCTACCGCCGCGGATGCGGACGCAGGCGGTAGCGGGGAGGTGGTTGGCGATGCGGCCGCCACGGATGCGCTTCCGACCGGGCGCGCCCTGACCCGCGAGCTGTTCGCGGCCGCGGTGGCGGTCGTGCCGCCGGGCAGCGCGACGCCGCGGGCCGACGAGGCCGCCTATGCCGCGATCGCCGCGGCCTGCGCCCACCTGCTGTCGCGCCCGCAGTTCCAGTCGCGCCACCTGCCGCGCCGCCCGCACCTGCTGCCGCGGCTGATGCGCGCGCTCAACGATCCGGATGTCGGGCTGGATCAGATCGCCCGGATCGTCGCCGAGGACCCGGCGCTGTCGGCCAACCTGCTGCGGATCGCCAACAGCCCGTACTACCGGGTGCAGCGCAGCCCGGTGGAGAGCCTGCCGCGCGCCGCTGCGCTGCTGGGCCTAGACGGGATGCGCCCGGTGCTCGCGGCCGCGCTGC
The DNA here is from genome assembly GCA_046313655.1 of Thermomonas sp. Lineage (GTDB taxonomy): Bacteria > Pseudomonadota > Gammaproteobacteria > Xanthomonadales > Xanthomonadaceae > Thermomonas. Next base: position 1,695 of record JBKBXH010000027.1, read on the forward strand.
TGCAGCCGGTGCTGTCCTCCGGCAGCGGCCCATTCCGGCGCCTGCCGGACGTGATCTGGGAGCACACCCGGCTGACGGCCGACGTGGCTTCCTGGCTGGTGCGCGGGCAGCGCGGCGCGGACGAGGCGCTGGTCGCGCAGATGGCCGCCCTGCTGCATGGCCTCGGTGCGATCGTGGTGGTGCAGCTGCTGCGCGAGAACGCGCATCTCGCCCCCGACCCGACGACCGTGGCGCGCGTGCTGGAAGAGCAGGCCGCGCCGATGGCGCACCGGATCGCCCAGGCCTGGGAACTGCCGGCGCGGATCGAGGCCGCGCTGGATGCCCAGCGCGGGGAGGCGATGGGCGACGACCCGCTGGCGGGCGCGCTGCGTGCCGGGCGCATGGCCGCGGCGCTGGCGCTGCTCTGCCGCGCGGGCCGCTGGACGCCGGAGCAGGGGCTGGCCCTGCTGCAGGCGTGGGCCGGCCAGCGCGGAGTGGACGGCGATATCGAAGCGGCGTGGGCGCGCCTGCACGCCGACGAGTGAGGCCTTGCGAAGCGTGGCGGAGCGCGGGCCGCTGCGCGGCCAGCGCGGGTGCCGCGGCGCTCAGGCCGGCAGGTGGGCCAGCACGTGTTCGGCCGAGGACACCCGGTACTCGCCCGGGGCTTCCACCCACAGCCCCTTGACGATGCCGTCCTCGGCGTACAGCGCGAAGCGCTTGCTGCGCACGCCCATGCCGTAGCCGCTGGCGTCCATCTCCAGCCCGAGCGCGCGGGTGAAGTCGGCATTGCCGTCGGCCAGCAGCCGGATCTCGGCCGGGACGTGGTAGGCATTGCCCCAGGCCTGCATCACGAACGCATCGTTCACCGCCATGCAGGCCAGGCCGATCCCGCGCGCGCGGAAGGCGTCGGCATGCGCGATGAAGCTGGGCAGGTGGCGTTCGGAGCAGGTGGGGGTGAAGGCGCCGGGCACCGAGAACAGCACCAGCTTGCGATGGTCGAACAGGGTCGGGGTATCGAGCTTGTGCACCCCGCTGGCGTCGATGAACTGCAGCACCGCTTCCGGGATGCGGTCGCCGATCTGGATGGCCATGGTGCGATCTCCTGCGGCTGAAAAAATCCTGACTGCCCGCGCCTGCCGGCGCGGCGGCCTCTTGACGGGCGGAAGCGGCATTCCCATCTACCGGCACGCGGCGATGGTGCGCCGCCACCAGCAGGAGGACGACATGAACCCGATCACTCATACCCACGATCCGCGTTTCGCGCAAGCCTCGCGTCGCCAGGCCGCGCCGGCCGACGACCTGCGCCAGCTGTTCGAGCGTTTCTTCCAGATGGGCGACCTGTCCGACGGTTCGTCGGTGGTCACCAGCCAGTGGACGCCGCGGGTGGACATCCGCGAGGAAGACGGCCGCTTCGTGATCCTGGCCGACCTGCCGGGGATCGACCCGGACGAGGTCGAGATCATGATGGACAAGGGCATCCTGTCGATCAAAGGCGAGCGCAAGAGCGAGGCCGAGGAGCATGCCGAGCGCTACAGCCGGATCGAGCGCCGCTACGGCATGTTCCACCGCCGCTTCGCGCTGCCCGACAGCGCCGACCCGGAGGCGATCACCGCACGCGGCTACAACGGCGTGCTGGAGATCAGCATTCCCAAGCGCCCGGAGACCACCCCGCGCCGGATCCACGTCGGCAAGGGCGAGGGTCGCGTTTCCTGACGCACGCCCGGCGTGCGCGCCGCGGTGGCAATGCCGTGGCGCGCGCGCCTGCACGCTGCGCAGGGACGCTTGCGACTAGACTACGGCCCGCGCCAGGTGCGGGCCGTGTCGTTTGACGGCGGCCTTGCACACAGCCGGCGCCGGCGCGATCGTGGGCCGGCGCGATCGGACCAACGGGAAGCAGCCAGGCATGGAATTCAAGGACTACTACGCCATCCTCGGGGTGGAACCCAGCGCCGGCGAGGCGGAGATCAAGACCGCCTACCGCCGGCTGGCGCGCAAGTACCACCCGGACGTGAGCAAGGAAAAAGGCGCCGAGGAGAAGTTCAAGGCGGTCAACGAGGCCTACGAGGCGCTGCGCGACCCGCAGAAGCGCGCCGCCTACGACCAGCTGCGCGCCGGCGGCTACCGGCCGGGCGACGAGATCCGGCCGCCGCCGGGCGGCTTCCACCGCGGCCCCGGCGGGCAGCCGGACTTCGATTTCGAGGAGATCTTCGCCGGCGGTGGCGCCGGCGGCGGGTTCTCCGACTTTTTCGAGAACCTGTTCGGTCGCGGCGGCCCCGGCGGTCGCGGCGCGCGTGCAGGCGCGGCCCCGGCCGGGGAGTCCCGCGCCAAGCTGGCGGTGCCGCTGAAGGCGGTGTACGAGGGCAGCAGCGTGCGGGTCACCGTCAACGGCAAGACCCTGGACGTGCGCGTGCCCAAGGGCGTGCGCCCGGGCCAGGTGATCCGCCTGAGCAAGCAGGGCCGCGGCGGGCGCGACCTGCTGCTGGAAATCGAATACGCCGCCGACCCGCAGTTCGAGGTCGATGGCCGCAACATCCTCTACACCCTGCCGGTGGCGCCGTGGGAGGCCGCGCTCGGCGCCAGCCTCAGCGTGCCCACCCTGGGCGGGGCGGTGGAGCTGAAGATCCCGGCGGATTCCGAATCCGGACGCAAGCTGCGCCTGCGCGGGCGCGGGCTGCCGGGCAGCGGCAATATGCCGGCCGGCGACCAGATCGTGGAGCTGGAGATCCTGGCGCCGAAGGCGCATACCGAGGCCCAGCGCAAGGCCTACGCCAAGATGCGCGACGCCTTCGGGGACGACTGGCGGCGCAGCTGAGGCCTGCGCCCGGAGCGGCGCCCGCGGGCGTCAGTCGTCGCGGGCGGAAGCAGGCCCGAGTGGGCTCAGGCGGCCGCGCCGCCGAGGTACTGGCCGATCATCGCGGCCAGCTCGGATTCGCTGAACGGCTTGGTAATGTAGGCCTTGGCGCCCTGGCGCATGCCCCACACGCGGTCGGTGTCCTGGTCCTTGGTGGTCACCAGGATCACCGGGATGTGCTTGGTGGTAGGCTCGCGGGTGATCGAACGGGTGGCCTGGAACCCGTTGAGGTTGGGCATCACCACGTCCATCAGGATCAGGTCGGGCAGCTCGCGCTTGGCGGCCTCCACCCCGGCCGCGCCATCCTCGGCGGTCAGCGCCTCGTGGCCGAGCTTCTCCACGATGCGGCGGATGCTCATCAGCTGGGAGGGCGAATCATCGACGATCAGGATGCGAGCCATGGAGTGTCCCCGGGTGTTCCGTCCGATTGTAGCGGCCGTCCGGCCGCCTGCAAGCCGCCTAGGACTGGCCTGCGACGCGCACCACGGTGCGCCCCAGCGAGCCGCCGGCCAGCATGCCGGCGAACACCTCCGGCAGGGCGTCCAGGCCGATTTCGCGGGTGCAGATCGCGTCCAGGCGGTGCGGCTTCCAGTCGCTGGCCAGGCGCCGCCACACCTCGTCGCGGATGTCGCGCGCGGTGCCGGCCGAGGCCACGCCCAGCAGCGACACCCCGCGGATGATGAAGGGCATCACCGTGGCGTGCAGCTCCGGTGAGGCCGCCAGTCCGCAGCTGGCCACGTTGCCGTAGGGCGCGGTCTGCGCCAGCAGGCTGGCCAGCATCGGCCCGCCCACGTTGTCGAGGCCGCCACCGAAGCGGGCGCTGTCCAGTGGCCGGATGGTGGACAGCGCGTCGCGGCCGAGCACGGCGCTGGCGCCCAGGGCTTTGAGGTAATCGGCATGCTCCGGCTTGCCGCTGATCGCCTGCACCTCGAAGCCGGCCTTGCGGAAGATCGCGATCGCCAGCGAGCCCACGCCGCCGGTGGCGCCGGTGACGGCCAGCGGCCCCAGGTCGGGCGTCTGCCGGTTCTCGACCATGCGCAGCAGCCCCAGCGCGGCGGTGAAGCCGGCGGTGCCGAGGATCATCGCCTCGCGCAGGCTGAGCCCGGCGGGCAGGGCGACCACCCATTTCGACTCCAGCCGCGCGTACTCCGCATAGCCGCCGTCGCGGGTTTCCGACAGCCCGCTGCCGGTCACCAGCACCGCATCGCCCTCCCTGAAGGCGGGATCGGTGGAGGCGACCACGTGGCCGGCAACATCGATTCCGCCGACCAGCGGGAACCTGCGCAGGATCTTGCCCTGGCCGGTGCCGGCCAGCGCGTCCTTGTAGTTCACCGAGGAATAGGCGGTCTTGACCACCACCTCGCCGGGGTTGAGGTCCTCCAGCGAAATAGTCTCGAGACCACTGCGGTAGCCGCCGTGGCCATCGTCGCCGTGGATGCGGAAGGCGCGGAACCGGGTTGGGATGCTCATACGTCCTCCGGGGTGAGCTTGAGCTGCGCGCGGCGCTTCTCGTCCAGCCACTTGTCGGCCTGCGCCGGCACGTAGGCCTGCATCCATGCCAGCAGGGCGTCGATGTCGCCGCCGTGCCACATATCGGTGCGCTGCTCGGGGTGCAGGAAACGCTCGCGCACCATGGTGTCCAGCATCGCCATCAGCGGCTGCCAGAAGCCGTTCGCGTCGAGGAAGGCGCAGGGCTTCTTGCCGAGGCCGAGCTGGCGCCAGGTCAGCATCTCGAACATTTCGTCCAGCGTGCCGAAGCCGCCGGGCAGGGCGACGAAGCCGTCGGCCAGTTCGAACATGCGCGCCTTGCGGGTGTGCATGGAGTCCACCACCTCCAGCCGGGTGACGCCGGTGTGCGCCACTTCCCAATCGACCAGCTGCTGCGGAATGACGCCGATCACCTCGCCGCCGGCGGCCAGCACGGCGTCGGCCACCGTGCCCATCAGGCCGACGTTGCCGCCGCCGTACACCAGCGCGATGCCGTCGCGCGCCAGGCGCGCGCCGAGGGCGCGGGCCAGCCCGGCATAGGCCGGGTCACCGCCGGCATTGGAACCGCAATAGACGCAGAGGGTCTTCATCCGTGGACCTTGGAATGGGTGAGCAGGAATTGCACCGCGCTCATGCCGGCGAACCCGGCCAGCGCGGCCAGCAGGAAGCAGAGCCAGACCGGCCAGCCCGCCTTCAGCGACAGGCTCAGCGCCGGGAAGAACAGCAGGCCGCCGAGCACGAACCAGAAAATCTCCATCGCCAGGCCCGCCACGCGCTGGGTATCGCCGGTCTCCGCGTACAGCCAGCCCAGCACCAGCAGCGAGGTGACCGGCAGCGCCGCCACCAGCGCGCCGAGCAGGCCGGGGCGCCTGGCCAGCCCGGAAGCGATGAGCACCAGCGCCACCGTGATCGTCGTCTTGAGCAGGAACTGCAGTGTCATCGGTGCATCGGGCCTCGAAATGCGGACGGCGCCGCGAGGGCGCCGTCCGGGAGTGCGGGCGGCCTTCAGTTGGCCTTGTGGATCGCCCGCTTGTGCACCGCCATCGCGGCGTCGTGCACGGCTTCGCTCAGCGACGGATGCGCGTGGCAGATGCGCGCCAGATCGTCGGCGCTGCCCTTGAACTCCATCGCCAGCACGCCTTCGTGCACCAGTTCGGAGACGTTGGCGCCGACCAGGTGCATGCCGAGGATGGTGTCGGTCTCGGCGTGCGCCAGCACCTTCACGAAGCCCGCCGGCTCGGCCATCGCCACCGCGCGCCCGACCGCCGCGAACGGGAAGCTGCCGACCTTGTAGGGGATGCCCTCGGCCTTCAGCTGTTCCTCGGTCTTGCCGACCCAGGCGATCTCCGGCTCGGTGTAGATCACCCACGGGATGGTGTCGAAGTTGACGTGGCCGGGCAGGCCGGCGATCAGCTCGGCCACCGCGATGCCTTCCTCGAAGCCCTTGTGCGCCAGCATCGGGCCGCGCACGCAGTCGCCGACCGCCCACACGCCGTCGACGCCGGTGTGGCAGTGCTCGTCGACCACGATCTGGCCGCGCTCGTTGAGCTGCACGCCGGTGCCCTCGGCCAGCAGGCCCTTGGTGGCGGCGCGGCGGCCCACGGCCACCAGCAGCTTGTCCACCACCAGCTCCTGCGCGGCGCCCTTGTCGTCGGTGTAGTGGACGTGCACGCCGTCCTTCTTCACCTCGGTGTTGCTGACCTTACAGCCCAGGCGGATGTCCAGGCCCTGCTTCTTGAACTCGCGCGCGGCGACCTTGCTGACTTCGGCGTCGGCGGCAGCGAGGAAGGTGGGCATGCCCTCGAGGATGGTGACCTCGGCGCCCAGGCGGTTCCACACGCTGCCCAGCTCCAGGCCGATCACGCCGGCGCCGATCACGCCCAGGCGCTTCGGCACCTTCTCCAGGTCCAGCGCGCCGACGTTGTCGATGATGTGCTCGCCGAACTTGGCGAACGGCAGCTCGATGGAGTCGGAGCCCGCGGCGAGGATCACGTTGGTGCCCTTCAACTCCACTTCGGAACCGTCGTGCTGCTTCACCTTCACCACGTTGCCCGGCTGCAGCTGGCCGAAGCCGTAGAACGCGGTGATCTTGTTGGCCTTGAACAGCGCCGCGATGCCGCCGGTGAACTGCTTCACGATGCCGTCCTTGCGGGCGACCATCTTGGCCACGTCGATCTTCGGCTTGTCGAAGCTGATGCCGTGCTGGTCGAAGATGTGGCCCATGTTCCAGAACTGGCGGCTGGAATCCAGCAGCGCCTTGGAGGGGATGCAGCCCACGCGCAGGCAGGTGCCGCCCAGCGCCGGCTTGCCGTCCTTGCCCAGCGCGGCGTCGATGCAGGCGGTCTTCAGCCCCAGCTGCGCGGCGCGGATGGCGGCGTGGTAGCCGGCGGGGCCGGCACCGATGACGACGACGTCGAATTGCTGTTGTTCGCTCATTGCGGAGTTCCTGCTTTTTCCTCCTCCCCTCGGGAGAAGGTGCCCGAAGGGCGGATGAGGGTTCGGCGAAGCGTGGATGTTCAAACCGATCAAGCGTTTTAGGGTTTGGGGGTCGTCGCTTCGCCGTACCCTCACCCCAACCCCTCTCCCACCGGGAGAGGGGCTTCA
>JBKBXH010000028.1:0-8545 GCA_046313655.1 Thermomonas sp.
AGGCCTGCTGCACCGGCGCCGCCTGCTGCTGGCCAAGCTGCGCCCCGGCGGGGTGGACGAGCGCGTGCGCGAAACCCTGCGCGCGGACGAGGTGCTGGGCGCGCTGCAACGCATGCGCAGCACCGCCACCAAGGCCGAAAGCCTGGCCGATTACCGCCAAATCCTGCTGGCGCAGGCGCGCCAGCTGCACGGCCACGGGGTGGCGCTGTCCGACATCGACAACGACAGCTTCGACCTGCTCGCGCTCTACCTCACCCAGCTGCAGCGGGAACTGCGCCGGCACAGCCCCGGCGAGACCCTGGTCGAGCGCCTGCGCCTGCCGCTGGCGCAGCTGGCCCTGCGCGACCAGCGCTTCTTCACCGACCTGGCGCATCCGGCGCGCCAGCTGCTGAACGCGGTCTCGCTGGCCGGCGCGCGCTGGCTGGCCGAGGACGACCTCGACAGCCAGTGGCTGGGCCTGCTGCAGCGCGCGGTGGCCGCGGTGCAGCAGGACAGCGAGGGCGCGCTGGACACCTTCATCGAGGCCAACCGCACCCTGCAATCCGGCCTGCAAGCGCAGGCGCGCAAGGCGGAAATGACCGAACGCCGGCAGGTGGAGGCGGCGCGCGGGCGCGAGAAACTGGCACTGGCCCGCCAGCGTGCCAACGAGGAAGTGCAGCGGCTGCTGCATGGGCGCAGCCTGCCGCGGTTCCAGGCCATCCTGATCGAACAGGCGTGGATCGACGTGCTGGCGCTGACCCACCTGCGCAGCGGCGAGGCCTCCGAGGCCTGGCGGGACGTGCTGGCCACCAGCGCGCGCATCATCGACCTCGCCACCGGCGAAACCGCGGCCACCGGCGACGATGCCCTGGCCGTGCAGATCCGCGGCGCACTCGAGCAGGTCGGCTACCACGCCGAGGACGCCACCACCATCGCCCACCAGCTGGGCCACGGCGGCGCGCAGGAAGGCGACCTTGCCTCGCGCACGGAATTGCTGGTGCAGCTGCGCGCGCGCGCGCGCCTGGGCGAAGGCAACGACGTGGCGCTGGAACCGCCGGCACCGCTGGCCCCTGCCGAGCTGGCCGCGCGCGACCGCCTGCGCACGCTGCAGACCCCGGCCTGGGTGGAACTGCTGGACGCCAGCGACTTCCCACTGCGGCGCCGGCTGGCCTGGGCCAGCACGCAGACGTCGCAGGCGCTGCTGGTCAACCGCCGCGGCCAGCGCGCCAGCGGCGAGGACCTGGACGTGCTGGCGCGGATGCTCGCCGCCGGCAACCTGCGCCTGCTCGACGGCGATCCAAGCCCGGCCGAAACGGCCTGGAACGCCACCCTGGCCAGCCTGCAACGGATCGGCCAGGGCGATTCCGACCCCGCCGGCATGGAGCCCACCGATGGGAATTGAGTCCCGCCGCCAGGTCCGCCGCAGCGTGCCCGGCATGGTCGAAGTGTTCGACACCATCCTCGAGGAGCCGGTCGGCTACCTCGGCAACGTCTCGGTCGGCGGCATGCTGCTGATCGCCAACCGCCGCCTGCCCGACGACGCCCTGTTCCAGTTCCGCTTCCAGTTGCCCGACCGGCCGCCCGGCGCGCCCGCGCTGGAGGTCGGCGCGCACGTGCTGTGGCAGGACAAGGCCGGCGCGCCCGGGCAATCGTGGGTGGGCATGCGCTTCCTCGGGCTCTCGCCCGAGGCCCTGCAGCGCCTGCGCCTGTGGGTGGCGCAGGCGGAGGGCTGAAGCGCCTGCGCGGCACGGCCGGATGCGCGACAATCGGGCATCCCCACGACCGCCGATGCCGACCGATGCCGATGTCCCCGCAGCCGCCCCCGCACACGCCCGCCGCCCTGTATCCCGCGCACCTGGCCGAGTTGCAGCAGCGCGCCGCCGAGGCGCTGCGCCGCGGCGGCTTCGACCACCTAGTGGTGCCCAGCGGCACCCTGCACTACCAGGCCTTCGACGATCGCGACTATCCCTACGCGGTGAACCCGCAGTTCAAGGCCTGGCTGCCGCTGACGCAGGCGCCGGGCAGCTGGCTGGTGATCACCCCGGGCAAGCGGCCGGCGCTCATCTTCCTGCAGCCGCACGACTACTGGCACGCGGTACCGGCGATGCCGCGCGATTACTGGGTCGAGGAGTTCGACATCACGGTGATCCGCACCCCGGAGGAGGCCGCGCGCCTGCTGCCACCGGCGTTCCGCTGCGCCATCCTCGGCGAGCCGCAGAGCGCGCTGGGCAACTACGTGCCGAACAACCCGGAGCCGGTGCTGCAATACCTGGAGTACCACCGCGCCTTCAAGACGCCATACGAGGTGGCGATGATGCGCCAGGCCAGCCGCATCGGCGTGCGCGCCCATCGCGCGGCCGAGCGTGCGTTCCGCGCCGGCGCCAGCGAATTCGGCATCCACCTGGCCTATTGCCAGGCCGCCGGGCAGGACGCCAACGAACTGCCCTACGGCAACATCATCGCGCTCAACGAGCACGCCGCGGTGCTGCACTACACCCAGCGCGACCGCCTGCCGCCATCACCGGTGCGCAGCTTCCTGATCGACGCCGGCGCCAGCTTCGGCGGCTACGCCAGCGACATCACCCGCACCTATTCGGCACAAGATGACGAATTCGCGGCGATGATCCGCGCGGTGGACGCGGTGCAGCTGCGGCTGTGCGACATGGTGCGCGCCGGCACCGACTACGCGCACATCCACGTGCAGGCGCACCTGCTGCTGGCCGGCGTGCTGCGCGAGTTCGGCGTCATCACCGTATCGCCGGAGGACGCGCTGGCCCGCGGCATCTCCAGCGCGCTCTTCCCGCATGGCATCGGCCACGGCATCGGCCTGCAGGTCCACGACGTGGCCGGCTTCGCCGCCTCCGATGCCGGCGGCACCATCGCCAAGCCCGACGGCCATCCCTATCTGCGCCTGACCCGCACGCTGGCGCCGGGGATGGTGGTGACCATCGAGCCGGGCATCTACTTCATCGACATGCTGCTGGACGAACTGAAGGCGAAGGGCCAGGGCGCTGCGGTGGACTGGGAGCGGGTGGCCGCGTTCAAGCCCTACGGCGGCATCCGCATCGAGGACGACGTGGTGTGCACGGACGGGGCGCCGCTGAACCTCACCCGCGAGGCGTTCGCAGACGCCTGAGCCACGCCGCGCCCCGGCAACGGCCTAAGCCTGGCCCGCGGCCGGCGCACTCACCCCGCCATCAGCGCTTCCATCTCCTCCGCGCTGCGCTCCAGCGCGGCGGTGAGCACGCGGTGGCCGTCGCGGGTGATGAGCACGTCGTCCTCGATGCGGATGCCGATGCCGCGCCACTCCGGCGCCACCGTGGTGTCGTCGGCGGGGATGTACAGGCCGGGCTCGATGGTGAACACCATGCCCGGCTCCAGCAGGCGCGAGGCGCCGTCGATCCGGTATTCGCCGACGTCGTGCACGTCCAGCCCCAGCCAGTGCCCGGTCTTGTGCCGGTAATAGCGCCGGTACTCGCCACTGGCGACCACCGCCTCCAGCGTGCCGCGCAGCAGACCGAGCGACAGCAGACCCTCGGCTAGCGTCTGCACCGCCGCCGCATGCCCGGCCTCGTAGGGCACACCGGGCCGCGCCTGCGCCAGCGCCGCGGCCTGCGCGCGGAAGACCAGGTCGTGCAGCGCGCGCTGGGCGCGGGTGAAGCGGCCGGACACCGGGAAGGTGCGGGTGATGTCGGCGGCGTAGCCGGCGTATTCGGCACCGGCATCGATCAGTACCAGCTCGCCGGCGCGCGCCTTCGCGGCATTCGCGCCGTAGTGCAGGATGCAGGCGTTGGCGCCGGCGCCGACGATGCTGGGATAGGCCGGCTGCGCCCCATGCCGGCGGAACACGCATTCCAGCTCCGCCTGCAGCGCGTATTCGTGGATGCCGGGACGGGCCGCGCGGATCGCGGCGCGGTGCGCCTCCACGCTGATATCGGCCGCCTTCTGCATCAGCGCGACCTCCTCGGCCGACTTGAACAGGCGCATCTCGCCCAGCAGGTAGCCCAGTTCCAGGAACTCCTGCGGCGGCTGCGCGCCCTGCCGCGCCTGCGCGCGCACGCGGTTGAGCCAGCCGATCAGCTTGAGGTCGAACTCGGCGTCGCGGCCGAGGTGGTAGTACACCCGGCGGCGGCCCTCCAGCAGGCCGGGCAGGATCTCGTCGATGTCGCCGATCGGGTAGGCATCATCCAGCCCGAGCGCGTCCACCGCGCCTTCCGGACCCAGCCGCGGGCCGTCCCAGCCCTCGCGTTCGGGGTCGCGCTCGCGGCAGAACAGGATCGACTCGCCGTGGCGGCGGCCGGGCACCAGCACCAGCACCGCCTCGGGCTCGGCGCAGCCGGTGAGGTACCAGAAGTCGGAATCCTGGCGATAGGGATAGTGGGTATCGCGGCTGCGGATGCGCTCCGGCGCCGCAGGCAGGATCAGGATGGCTTCGCCGCCGGCGGCCTGCATCAGCGCCTGCCGGCGCCGGGCCAGGAGCTTGCGGGTGCGGGCGCTGCCGACCTGCATCGCGCGCCCGTCAGTGCAGGCGCGCGCGGTGCTGCGCCCCGAGCGCGCAATCGGCATGCAGCAGCAGGACCGCCATGCGCAGGTATTCCTCGATCTCCACCAGCGCTTCCTCGTCGCTGCCGTCGTCGTTGGCATCGATCTGCGCCGCGCCCAGGCTGGCGAGATCGCGCAGCGCCTCCTGCCCGTCCTCCGACAGCGGCTTGCCGTCCACCGCCAGCCCGAACCCGCCGAGGAAGGCGCGGCACCAGGCGAACAGCGCGGCGGCGCGCACCACCGGCGGCTCGCCGTCCGGCAGCAGCAGGGTGAAGCCGAAGTCGGCATCGCCGAGCTGGGCGACGCTGGCGCTGCGCAGGCGGTCCAGCGCATCACCCGCCTGCGGCGCGGGCACGCCGGGATCGGCCATCACCCGCGCCGGCCAGTCGGGCGCGTCCGCGCCTCCGGCGGCCAGCCAGCCGCACAGCGCGCCGTGCAGTTCGGCCGGGGTGCTGGCCAGGGCCAGGCGGTCGGCGGCCTGCGCCACTTCGCTCCAATCCGGCAACTCGATCGCGCTCACTCGCAAGGCCTCGGCGGGAAACTGGCAGTGTAGCAACCCGCCGCTGGCGCTTGTTGCGGCGGAAGCGGGCCGCCTACACTCTGCGCATGGGGGCCCCTTCCACGCCGCGTTCGCCCTGGCCCGCCGGCCTGCTGCTGGCGCCGCTGGCCGTGCGCGCCGGCAACGACGGCGGCAGTCTCGATGATGGCCTGATCCTGCTGCTGGCCGCGCTGGTCCTGCTGCTGGCCTGGCTGGCGCTGGAAGTGCACCGCCGGCGCGCGCGCGACCAGCAGGCGCACCTGCGGCTGCTGCAGGAGCGCGAGCAGCGCTTGCGGCTGGCGCTGTGGGCCTCGAACGAGCTGTACTGGCAGTTCGACCTGCGCGAACGCACCCTGGAAATCACCCGCGCCGCGCCGGGCCAGGCGAACGACCTGGCCATGCATACCGTGCTGGACGACGACCCGCGCATCCACCAGGACGACCTGCCCGGGGTGCGCGACCGCCTGGTGGCCTACCTGCGCGGGGAAACCCCGATCTTCGTGTCCGAGCACCGCATCCGTGCCGAGAACGGGCAATGGCAGTGGATGCGCACCCGCGGGCGCGCGATCGCGCACGACGCCGCCGGCCGCGTGCTGCGGCTGGCCGGCACCGCCCGCAACATCGACGCCCTGCGCGAGATGGAAAGCCAGCAGCAGATCGCCGCCGAGGTCCTGCGCAACATGGCCGAATCGGTGGCGGTGCTGGACGAGCAGTTCAAGTTCGTCGCCGCCAACCCGGCGTTCAGCCGCATGAGCGGCTACGAACTGGAGGAGGTGATCGGCAAGGACACCGCCCTGCTCAACGGCGACCGCCATCCACCCGAGTTCTACCAGCAGGCGCGCCAGGCGATCCGCGAGCACGCCAGCTGGAACGGCGAGATGTGGCAGCGGCGCAAGGACGGCCGCGACTTCCTGTGCGCGATGCAGTGCAACGCCATCGACGACCCCGGCACCCGCCGGCGCCTGTACGTGCTGGTGACCAGCGACATCACCGAGCGCCGCCGGATCGAGCACGAGCTGCGCTACCTGGCCAACTACGACCCGCTGACCAACCTGCCCAACCGCACCCAGCTGGCGGAGCGGCTGTCGCACGCGATCGTGCAGGCCCGCCGCAGCGGCCACAGGCTGGCGCTGCTGTTCCTCGACCTCGACAACTTCAAGGACATCAACGATTCGCAGGGCCACGCCACCGGCGACCGCGTCCTGCGCGCGGTCGCGCGCCGGCTGCAGGACGTGGTCGGCCCCGAACGCACGGTGGCGCGCATCAGCGGCGACGAGTTCGCGGTGGTGCTGGAAGACATCGCCGACGGCGCCGAGGCCGACCAATGCGCGCAGCGGATCATCGAGGCGTTCGAGGCGCCGCTGCACCTCGACGACCGCCACGAGGCGACCATCTCGCCGTCGATCGGCATCAGCCTGTTCCCCGACCACGCGCAGGTGCCCACCGACCTGCTCAAGCACGCGGACACCGCGATGTACCGCGCCAAGCGCGGCGGCAAGCGCGGCCACATGCGCTACCTGCAGGAGATGGAGACCGACAGCCGCCGCCGCGCCGGCCTGATCGCCGCGCTGCGGCGGGCGATCGAACGCGACGAGCTACACCTGGCCTACCAGCCCGAGCTGCGCCTGGCCGACGGCCGCATCGCCGCGGTGGAGGCGCTGCTGCGCTGGGACAGCGCCGAACACGGCAGCATCTCGCCGGAGGAATTCATCCCGCTGGCCGAGGAAACCGGGCTGATCGTACCGGTCGGCGAATGGGTGCTGGACGCGGCCTGCCGCACCCTGTCCGGGTGGCGGCGCGCGGGCGTGGATCCGCGCCTGAAGGTGTCGATCAACGTCTCCGCGCTGCAGCTGCTGCGCAGCGAGTTGCCGGGCGCGGTGGCCGCCGCCCTGCGCCGGCACGGCCTGCCCGCGTCCGCGCTGGAGCTGGAGCTGACCGAAAGCGTGCTGATGGACAATGCCGCGCTGGCCGGCGACCGCCTGCGCGCGTTCCGCGACCTCGGCGCCTCGATCGCGGTGGACGACTTCGGCACCGGCTATTCCTCGCTGTCCTACCTGCACCGGCTGCCGATCAACACCCTGAAGATCGACAAGGCCTTCATCGACGGGATCGCCTCGCCCGACGACCACGAGGACGCCACCATCACCACCACCGTGATCGCGATGGCGCGCACCCTCGGCCTGCAGGTGGTGGCGGAGGGCGTGGAAACCGCCGCCCAGCTGGCGTTCCTGCAGCGCAACGCCTGCGACATCGCGCAGGGCTACTGGATCTCGCGCCCGCTCGCCGCCGATGCCTGCCTGCGCTTCCTGCTGGACGCCCAGGCCGGCGCCGGCACGCGGCTTGACCCGGCCGGCGCGCCTGCCTAAGGTGCGCGGATGGACCAGCGCGACCTGCACGGCGAACTGCACAAACTGCTGGCGCGGATCGACCTGCTCGCCGCGCGCATGCAGCGCCTGCAGGACGAGAACCGCAGCCTGCGCGCGCAGGTGGAACAGATGGCGGGCGAACGCGCGCAGCTGCTGTCCAAGCAGGAGCAGGCACGCAGCCGGGTCGAGGCGATGATCGGCCGCCTGAAGTCGCTGGAGCAGCACACGTGAGCGAGCCGGTCACCGTCCGCATCCTCGACCGCGAGTACACGGTCGGTGTGAGCGAGGCCGAGCGCGACTCGCTGATGGCCGCGGCGCGCCTGCTGGACGCGCGCATGCGCGAACTGCGCGGCGGCAACAAGATGGTCGCCGCCGATCGCCTGGCCGTGCTCACCGCGCTCAACCTCGCGCACGAGCTGCAGCAGGGCCGCGCGGGCGGCCACGCGCAGGCCGGGGGCGATGCCTTCGCCCTGCTCGACGCCGCCAACCGCAAGCTGGACGCGCTGCTGGCGTGAACCTGAACCCGCCGTGCGCAGACGCGCACGACGGCTTCCGGCGGCGACCCGCCGGGCTATACTGTCGGCGTTCTCTGCTGTGTGCGACAGCGTGCGCAACATTCGCCTTGTCCCTTAATGACGACCATGGGGGCGCACCGGCAGCCGGGAGTGCATGTCCGCCGCGAGCGGAAAGCCCGATGGCCGCCCAGCGTTCCCACTTGAACCCCGGGTTCAAGGTCGTTCCGCACGCATCGCCACGGCGGAGACATTCCCTCCTTCCCCGCAGCCCGGCCCGCCCCGCGTGAGTCCGCCCCCAGACCGCACCGCGCTGCGCCAGTCCCTGCGTGAACGCCGCCGCGCCCTGCCCGCCGCCACCCGCATCGCCGCCGCCGAGGCGCTGGCGGAGCGCCTGCTGGCGCTGCCGTTCCTGCCCGCAAGCGGCTATGTGGGCGGCTACTGGGCGATGGACGGCGAGATCGGCCTGCACGCGTTCCAGCTGCGGTTGCCGCCGGGGCTGGTGTACTGCCTGCCGCTGCTGCACGCCGACGGCACCCTGCGCTTCGCGCCGTGGCGCGCCGGCGACCCGCTGGTCACCAACCGCTTCGGCATCCCCGAACCCGACC
>JBKBXH010000029.1:0-8497 GCA_046313655.1 Thermomonas sp.
GCTACGACGGCGCCGCGCGCCTGCAGCGGCGGGTGGAAGCGCGGCTGCTGGAATCACTGGACTACCTCGACGACCCCGTGCTCGGCCGCGCGCCGCCGCAGGTGGTGCTGGACCTCGGCTGCGGCACCGGCCACGCCAGCGGGCTGCTGCAGCGGCGCTGGCCGAAGGCGCGGGTGCTGGCGCTGGACCTGGCGCTGCCGATGCTGGCGCAGGCGCGTGCCGCCAATGCCGCCCCGCGCCTGCCCGGGCTGCCGCTGCGCAACCCGTTCGCGGCCACCCCGCTGCCGGTGTGCGCGGATGTGCGCGCGCTGCCGCTGGCCGAGGCCAGCGTGGACGTGATCTTCTCCAACCTGTGCCTGCAGTGGGTGGAAGATCTGCCCGCGGTGCTTGCCGGCTTCCGCCGCGTGCTCAAGCCGCACGGGCTGCTGCTGTTCTCCACCTTCGGCCCGGACACCCTGTGGGAGCTGCGCGCCGCGTTCGCGCAGGCCGACGACGCCCCGCACGTCAGTCCGTTCATGGACGTGGCCGCGGTGGGCGATGCGCTGGTGGCCGCCGGCTTCTTCCAGCCGGTGGTGGAGCGCGACCTCGAGACCAGCCTGTATCCGGACATGCCGGCGCTAATGCGCGAACTGCGCGCGCTGGGCGCCACCAACGCGCTGGCCTCGCGCCGCCACGCACTGACCGGACGCCGCCGCTTCGCGGTCGCGGCCGAGGCCTACGAGGCCCGGCGCGAGGCGGCCGGGCTGCCGGCCAGCTGGGAGATCATCAGCGCGATGGCCTGGGCGCCGGAGGCCGGCACCCCGATCCGCGAACACGGGATCGAACTGGCCGCGGTGCCGGTGGCGCGCATCCCGATCCGCCGGCGCGGCTGAGGCACGCGCTCAGCGCACCTGCGCCAGCCAGTCCTCGAGGTTGTAGTAGTTGCTGACCCGCGCGATGCGGCCGTCGCGCAGGTCGAAGAACGCCCCGCCCGGCAGCACATAGGCCTGCCCGCGCGCGTCCGGCAGCCCGGCATCCGCCTGCAGGTACTGCCCGTGCACCACGTACTCGGCCGCGGCGCGGGTGCCGTCCTCGCTGGCCAGCACCACCACGTCGTGCAGCTGCTCGCGGTAGCAGCGCGCCATCCGCTGCAGGAAGGCCGCAAACGCCGCCTTGCCGGTCTCGCGCGGGCCCTGGTTGAGGTCGTGCGCCACGTCCTCGGCCAGCAGCGCCAGCATGCCGTCCCAGTCGCCGCGGTTGAACGCGGCGTAGTAGGACAGGACCCGTTCGATCGCGCGGTCGTGCGCGCGGTTGCCATCGATCTTCATGCGGCGTCTCCTGCAAGGGCGAACAGGGCCGGCAAGGCGTCGAGGTCGACGTTGCCGCCCGAGAGCACGATCCCGACCCGGCGCCCGGCGAACAGCGCCGGATGCGCCAGCACCGCCGCCAGCGCGATCGCCGACGACGGCTCCACCAGCTGCTTGGTGCGCGTCCACAGCAAGCGCATCGCGGCGACGATGCGCGCATCGTCCACGGTGAGCACGCGCGCATCGGCCGCGCGCAACAGGGCGAAGTTGGGCGCGCCGAGGGTGCCGCGCAGGCCGTCGCAGACGGTATCAGGCACGAAGTCATGGTCGAGCGCGCCGCGCGCGAACGAACGCGCGCCGTCGGCCGCGCCCTCGGGCTCGGCCAGCAACAGCGCGCACGCCGGCGCCAGCGCGCGCACCGCCAGCGCGGTTCCGGCGGCCAGCCCGCCGCCGCCCAGCGGCACCACCACGGCGCCGAGGTCGGGCGCCTCGCGCAGCAACTCCAGCGCGGCGGTGCCCTGGCCCGCGATCACGCGCGCATCGGTGTAGGGATGCACCACGCGGGCGCCGGTCTCGGCCTGCACCCGGGCGCAGGCGGCCTCGCGCGCGGCGATGGTGGGCGCGCAGGGATGCAGCACCGCGCCGTAGTGCGCGATCGCCGCGAGCTTGGCGCGCACCGCGCCCTCCGGCACCACCACGTGGCAGGGAATCCCGCGCAGGCGGGCGGCCAGCGCCAGCGCCGCGCCGTGGTTGCCGGAGGAATGCGTCACCACGCCGCGGGCGGCGGTGGCGTCGTCCAGCGCGAACACCGCATTGCAGGCGCCGCGGAACTTGAACGCGCCGGCGCGCTGCAGGTGTTCGGCCTTGAAGTGCAGGCCGGCATCGGCGGCCCCGTCGAGCGCGCGCGAACGCAGCACGGGCGTGGCGTGGGCATGCACCGCGATGCGCGCAGCGGCATCGAGGACATCGTGGAAACCAGGCAAGGCGGGGTGCATCCGCACATGCTAACCCGCCGCCCGATCGGCAGGCCCGGGGGCAGGCCCGGGGCGGCGATCCGCGCACACACGGGCGCGAACCGTGACGCAGCCCACAGACCGCACCGGAAAGCGTCGCAAGGGTGACCGGATGCGTCACATCGCGCCGGATCGCGCTACTCTAGTAGCGCCGGTGTCGGCAGGATTTCCCGGATCCCCCCTGTTCCGTCGTCCTGCCGGCACCGGCGCCCGCTGCACCGGCGCGACGCGCGGCCATCACCGCCTGCGCCACCTGGGGCGGCAGCGCAGGACAAGGCGCGGCGCGCACTGGCGCGCGCGCCTGCCCGGCAGGTGATCGCAGAAAAGAACGAGGGCCGGCTGTCCCCCGACAACCGGCCCTCCCAGCATCCTCGACCTGCGCAGGGTCGGCCCCTGTTCAGTCCGACCATCACCTTGCGGCGTGCCAGGTCGAGTGCCGGGCTGATGGAAGCAGGAACCGTGCCAGTCCCGCGCGCAGCCGCGCCCGCCGCGCGATAATGGCCCGCAAGATGAGCGACTCCTTCTACCGCTTCGACGTGATCGTGATCGGCGGCGGCCATGCCGGCACCGAAGCCGCGCTGGCGTCCGCGCGCGCCGGTGCGCGCACGCTGCTACTGACCCACAGCATCGAGACTGTGGGCGCGATGAGCTGCAACCCGGCCATCGGCGGGATCGGCAAGGGCCACCTCGTCAAGGAAATCGACGCGCTGGGCGGGGCCATGGCGCGCGCCGCCGATGCCGCCGGCATCCAGTGGCGCGTGCTCAATGCCAGCAAGGGCCCGGCGGTGCGCGCCACCCGCTGCCAGGCCGACCGCGCGCTGTACCGCGCCTTCATCCGCCGCGCGGTGGAAACCCAGCCGAACCTCACCGTGTTCCAGGCCGCGGTGGACGACCTCGTGATCGAGCAGGAGGCCGTGCGCGGCGCGATCACCCACACTGGCCTGTGCTTCGATGCCGCGGCGGTGGTGCTGACCGCCGGCACCTTCCTCGCCGGCAAGATCCACATCGGGCAGACCCAGTACGCTGCCGGGCGCATGGGCGATCCGCCGTCCACCGCGCTGGCGCAGAAATTGCGCGAGGGCCGCTTCGTGGTGGACCGGCTGAAGACCGGCACCCCGCCGCGGATCGATGGCCGCACGCTGGACTACGCGGTGATGGAGGAACAGCCCGGCGACGCCCCGCGCCCGGCGATGTCGTTCCTCGGCAGCCCCGCCGACCATCCGCCTCAGGTCAGCTGCTGGATCACCCACACCCGCGAGCGCACCCACGCCATCATCCGCGGCGCGCTGGATCGCAGCCCGCTGTATTCCGGCCAGATCGAGGGCATCGGCCCGCGCTATTGCCCGTCGATCGAGGACAAGGTGGTGCGCTTCGCCGAGAAGGCCAGCCACCAGATCTTCGTCGAGCCGGAAGGGCTGGGCGTGGCCGAGATCTATCCGAACGGGATTTCCACCTCGCTGCCGTTCGACGTGCAGCTGGAGATGGTGCGCTCGATCCGCGGCTTCGAGCAGGCACACATCACCCGCCCCGGGTATGCGATCGAATACGATTTCTTCGACCCGCGCGGGCTCAAGGCGTCGCTGGAAACCAAGGCGGTGGCGGGGCTGTTCTTCGCCGGCCAGATCAACGGCACCACCGGCTACGAGGAGGCCGCCGCGCAGGGCCTGCTGGCGGGGGTGAACGCCGCGCGCTTCGTCCGGCAGCAGGACGCATGGACCCTGCGCCGCGACCAGGCCTACCTCGGCGTGCTGGTGGACGACCTGATCACCCACGGCACCTCCGAGCCCTACCGCATGTTCACCAGCCGCGCCGAGTACCGGCTGCAACTGCGCGAGGACAACGCCGACGCGCGGCTGACGCCGCTCGGGCGCGAGTTGGGACTGGTCGATGACCTGCGCTGGGAGCGCTTCGCCCGCAAGCGCGAGGCGGTGGAGCGCGAGACCGCGCGCCTGGCCGGGCTGTGGGCGGCACCGAACAACGCGCTAGGTGCGGCGCTGGCGCGCCACCTCGGGATCGAAGTCAGCCGCGAGAACAGCGCCCTGGACCTGCTGCGGCGGCCGGAGCTGGACTACGCCACGCTGGTGCAGGTGCCCGAGCTCGGCCCCGCGGTGGACGATCCCAAGGTCGCCGAGCAGGTGGAGATCGCCACCAAGTACGCCGGCTACCTCGAGCGCCAGCGCGAGGAGATCGCCCGCCAGCAGCGCCACGAGGCGACCGCGATCCCCGATGACTTCGACTATGCGCAGGTGCGCGGGCTCTCCGCCGAGGTGCTGCAGAAGCTGCAGCAGGTACGGCCGCAGACGGTCGGGCAGGCGCAACGCATCCCGGGCGTGACCCCGGCGGCGATCTCGCTGCTGCTGGTGCACCTGGAACGCGCGCACCGCGAACGCGCCGCCTGAGCCACGCGCGCAGCCCCGCACGCGCATGCGCAGGCCGCGGCGACCGGCGTATCCTTCGCCCATGAACGCGCGCACTGCCTCCACCCTCGCCTTCGTCCTCGCCCTGCCGCTGCTGGCCGCCTGCCAGCGCGGCACCGCCCCCGCCCGCCCCGCCAAAGGCGACTACGCGGTGCAGACCTGGGTACTGCCAGCGGAAGCCGGCTCGATGGCGCCCGACCTGGTGGCCGGTCCCGGTGGGCGCGTGCTGCTGGGCTGGATCAACCGCCGCGAAGGCCGCCGCAACGCGCTGCAGTTCGCCTCCTACACCGAGGCCGACGGCTGGCAGAGCCAGCCGCGCACGATTGCCGTGGGCAACGCGCTGCAGGCGAATGCCGCCGACACCCCGCACCTACTGGCCACGCCCGATGGCGCGCTGTGGGCGCAGTGGGTGCAGGCGCAGCCGGACGCTGCCGGCGGCACCGACGTGGTGCTGGCGCGTTCGAAGGACGGCGGCATGGCCTGGGAGCAGATCACCCGGGTGAACACCGACGGCATGCCCACCGAGCATGGGTTCGCCGCGCTGTGGGCCGACGGCAGCAACGGCGCCGGCATCGCCTGGCTGGACGGCCGCGGCAAGCGCCCGGCGCCGGCCCACGCGGCCGTCGCGGGCACGCACGATGTGTCGTCCGCGCATGACGAAGGCGAGGGCGACATGCAGCTGCGCGCCAACCGCTTCACCCTCGACCTGGCGCGCGCCAGCGATGCGGTGGTGGCCCCGCGCAGCTGCGACTGCTGCCAGGTCGCGGTGGCCATCACCAGCCGCGGCCCGCTGCTGGCCTGGCGCGGCCGCGACGCGAACGAGGTGCGCGACATCGCCACCGCGCGCTACCAGCAGGGCGCGTGGACCGCGCCGCGGATCGCGCATGCCGACGGCTGGAAGGTGGAAGGCTGCCCGGTGAACGGGCCCGCGCTGGCCGCGCGCGATGCGAACGTGGCGCTGGCCTGGTACAGCGAGGGCAACGGCGGCCCAGCGCTGTGGCTGGCGCGCAGCGGCGATGCCGGCGACAGCTTCGCCCCCCCGCTGCAGGTGGATGCCGGCCCCGGCGTGCTGGGCCGCCCCGCGGTGGCGATGGACGCCCGCCAGGTGTGGGTGGCCTGGCTGCGCGAGGAAAACGGCGGCCAACGCCTGCAGCTGGCGCGCTACGCGCCCGACCTCGCCGGCAAGCCGCTGCAGGTGCTCACCGTCGCCCGCCTCGCCACCCGCGGCCTGGCCAGCGGCTACCCGCGCCTGGTGGTGGACGAGGGCGGCGCGTGGCTGGCCTGGACCGACGTGGACGCCAGCGGCATCGCCCACCTCAAGGGCGCGCGCGTGACGCGCTGAGGGCGCGGCCCGCCGGCATTGCTCACAGCGTCTACGTGCCTTCGCGGGCGTCGCGCTCATTCCCGCTCAACAGCGCGAACAGCGGACGATTGATGTAGTAGTTGTTGCGTCCGACGCGGGTCTTTTCCAGCACTCCATCGCGTGCCAGTGCATCCATGTAGCGGGTCGCGGTGAGCCGGGTCACGCCCAGATCGCGCTGCAGGAACTCCACCCGCGTGTACGGGCGGTTGAACAGGTTGTTGATGAGGTCCTGGCTGTAGAAGCGGTAGCCACTCCGCACCCGCTGCTTGGTCTCCTGCAGGAGTCGCTTGATCGCCTGGATGGTGGCCACGGTCTCGGTGGCGGTGACTGCTACCGCTTCCAGCATGTAGAGCACCCAGTCCTCCCAGGCATCGGCATCGCGCACGGCCTGCAGCCGTCGGTAGTAGTCGTCCTTCGTGCGCACGACATGGCGGCTCAGGTACAACACCGGAATGTCGAACAGCCCTTCTTTGACCAGATACAGCGCATTGATGATCCGGCCAGTGCGGCCATTGCCGTCGTAGAACGGATGGATGCTTTCGAACTGGTGGTGGATCAATGCCATCCGGGCCAGCGGGTCGGCGGCGAATCCCGGATCGTCGTGCATGAAGCGCTCCAGTTCGCGCATCAGACGCAGCACTTCATCGGCATCCTGCAGCGGGGCGTATACCAGCCGTCCACCGCCATCGCGCAACGCGGTTCCCGGCAACTTGCGGAAACCGGCGCGGTTGCTTTCCAGCTGCTGCTGGATCTCCAGCACCGTGTTCAAGGTCAGCAGCCCGCTGTCGCGGACCTGCTCGAAACCGGCGCGCAGCGCCTGCCGATAGCGCAGGACTTCCTTGATCGCCGTCCCGGTGGCATCCGCAGGGCTGTCTTCCCGATAAAGGTCGTCCTGGGTGGTGACGATGTTTTCGATGGCCGAGCTGTCCCACGCTTCCTGCAGGGTCAACGTGTTGATCAGGATGCTCTGTTCGGGATGCTGGCAGCCACCCCCTTCAGCTCCGCCAGCGCACGGCTGGCGGCATTCAGGCGCTTGAGGATGTCCGGCCGATCGAAGCGCGCCGGATCAAGGGCAGACAGGGGCGGAAGCGACACGGCACGGCCCCCTGCATCAAAGAAGGCCCTTCTTGATACATTTCGCCTTCAATGTGTATATTTTTCTTCGAAAGATATACACATTCATCCCGATCGCGCAGGCCTACCGCCGGCTCACCACTCCACTTCGGCCATCGAGCAGTTCAGGCCGGAGCCGATGCCGAGCAGGGCGACCCGGCTGCCCTTCTTCAGGCGGCCCATCTCGCGCAGCTTGGACAGCACGATCGGCACGCTGGCCGGGCCGATGTTGCCGTGCTCGGCGAAGATGGTCATGACCTTCTTGGGATCGATCCCCATGGCCTTGGTGAAGGCGGCGGTATGCACCTTGCTGACCTGGTGGATGACGAACTCGTCGAGCTCGGAGGCGACCCAGCCCAGCTTCTGCTTGGCGACCTCGAAGGTCTTGGTGGCCAGCTTGATGCCCTCCACCAGCAGCATGCGGGTATCGGTGATCATGCCGTCGATGTTGCCGCGGCAGAGCTTGTTCCACTCGGTGGCGGCGCGGGTGACGCCGCCCTTGTAGCGCGGCGCGCCCGGGGCCAGCTCGGCGCGCGCCAGCACCATCGCGGCGGCACCGGAGCCCAGGGTGAGCGTGGCCAGCTCGTTCTTGAAGTCTTCCTCGGTGACATCGGCGCGGGTCATGCGCTCGAGCGTCTTCTCGTAGGCGAGGTTGGCGGTCTCGCCGTCCACCACCAGAGCGTATTCGATCTCGCCGCGTTCGATCATGCGCGCGGCGATGTCCATGCCGTTGATGAAGGCCAGGCAGGCGTTGGCCACGTCGAAGTTCTGGCAGGTGTCGGGTAGGCCGAGGTTGCCACTGACGATGGAGGCGGTGGACGGCTCCAGGAAGTCGCGGCTGACCGAGGTATTGACCAGCAGGCCCACCTTGTCGGGGTCGATGCCGGCATCCGCCAGCGCCTTCACTCCGGCCAGTGTGGCGGCGTCGGAGGCCTGCACGTCGCCGTCCCACAGGCGACGCGCATGCACGCCGGCCACGTCACCAAGCACATCCACCCGGATGCCGAGGCGGTCGAGGGTCGGCTTCAGGCGCGCATTGATCTCCTCGGAGGTCAACCGGCGCGGGGCGTCGATATGGGCCAGGCCGGCGATGGCAACGTGGTGGAACAGCATGGCGGGACACTCGTGCAGGCGCCAGGGCGGCGCCGGAACCGCCTAGGATAGCGGCTTTCGCGCCCGTACGCCGGCGTATCCCCGGCCTGTTCAGGTTGGCGCGGCGCCGGCCTCAGCGGCAGCGCCACATCGCCCAGCGCTGCTCGCCGTCGGCCGGCGGGCCGAGCGGGCTGATCCGGTTGGCCGCCAGGC
>JBKBXH010000030.1:0-8398 GCA_046313655.1 Thermomonas sp.
GGCGGCACTATGTTCTTCCAACTCGCGGTCGCGGCCGGACTTGCGCTTTTCCTTCGGGGTTTCCGGCAGCGCCGGGGCGGTAGAGTGGCCCTGGGCGTCGCGCACGTCCACGTAGGCCTCGCCGCGCAGTTCGCGCAGGAAGCGGTTCCACTCGTCCTCCAGCTTGCGGCGGCCGATGGTCTCGCGCACCTGGGCGCGCATGTTCTCGTCGCCGGCGGCGATTTCGCGGGTGCCCACGCGCTGCACGATCACCCAGCCGGCATCGGTCTTGAAGGGGGCCGAGGTCTGGCCGTCCGAGAGCGCGGCGACCTGCATGCCGAAGGCGGTGCCGTAGGTGTCGGCGGTGAACCAGCCGAGATCGCCACCGCGGCGGCGGGTGGTGGTGTCGTCGGAGTTCTCGCTGGCCAGCTTGGCGAAATCGGCGCCGCCGGCGAGCCTGGCGGCCAGCGCGTCGGCCTTGGCCCTGGCCGCGGCGTCGCTGGTCTTGTCGTCCACCTTGACCAGGATCTGGCGCGCGGAGAACTGGGTGACCTTCTCGCCGCTGCCCGGCGCCTGGGTACGGGTGCCCACCAGCTGCAGCAGCTGGAAGCCGCTGGGGCCGCGGATCGGGCCGAGGACCTCGCCGTCGTGCATCTGCTGGATGGCGGCGGCGAACGCCGGCGGGATCTCGTTCAGATTGCGCCAGCCGAGGTCGCCGCCCTCCAGCGCGTTGGGGCTGTCGGAATAGCGCACCGCGGCCGCGGAGAAGCTCATCTCGCCCTTGTCGATCAGGGCCTTCACGCCCTCGATCTTCTTCTGCGCGGTGGCGATCTGCTCGGGGCTGGCGGCCTCCGGGGTGCCGACCAGGATGTGCGCCAGGTGGTACTGCTGGGTGGCGGTCGCGGCGGCGGTGGCCATCGCCGCGTCCACTTCCGCCTCGCTGACGTTGATGCGGCCCTGGGCGAAGCTCTGGCGCAGCTTCTGGGTGACGATCTCGTCGCGCAGATTGTTGCGGAAGTCGGTGAAGCTCATGCCGTCCTGGGCGATGCGCGCGCGCAGCTGGTCCACGCTCATGCCGTTCTGCTGGGCCACGCCCTGCACCGCGCGCTCGATGTCCGAGTCGGTGGCGGTGATGCCGGCATCGGCCGCGCGCGCCAGCTGCAGGCGCATCAGGATCAGGCGCTCCAGCACTTGGCGCTCCAGCACGTTGTCCGGCGGCAGCTGGTTCTCGTTGCCCTTGTACTGGGCGCGGATGTTGGCGATCGCGCGCTCCAGCTCGCTGCGCAGGATCACGTCGTCGTTGACCACCGCCGCGATCTGCTCCACCGGCTGCAGCGGCGCGGCGGCCTGCTGTGCGCCCGCGTGCCCGGCCAGCAGCAGGGCCGGCAGCAGCAGGGAGGCGAGGAATCGGGGGGCACGCAGGCGGGAGATGGGCATCATGGATTGGCGTTCGCGGGGGCGGGCTTGGAAGGCTGGCCCGTGGCAGTCTGCGGCGGCACCAGATAAAGGTCGTCGCGATTGTAGCCGAGGATGGATCGGCGCAAGGTGGTCTGGATGTCCTGGCCGGCGGAGCCCAGCCCCTTCAGTTCGATCTCGAACATCAGGGTATTGCCCAGCTGGCCGGCCCGATTCTGCACGTAGCGGCGGGCCACAAGCCGAACCGCGACACAACAGCTGTCCCACTGCACCCCGGCCACGCCCTCCAGCGTCTTGCGGTCGCGCAGCGAGTAGTACTCGCGGCCGACCACGCTCCAGCTCGGGTTGATCGGATACAGGAAGGAGAAGTCCACCTGCTCCAGCTGCGCGCGGCGGTAGCGGTAGTTGATGTTGATGATCCCGTCGTCCGGGAACAGGTAGCGCGCGCGCAGGCTGGCGAGGTCGGTGCGCTTGAACTTGGGGTCGCGCTGGTAGGACGCGCCGATGGTCCAGCGGTCGGTGGGCGCGTAGCTGGTGTCCACCACCCAGGCCGAATTGCCCTTGTCGGTGATCGGCTCGCCCGGTAGGCGCACCAGCGACTCGCGGAAGTAGCGGATCTGGCCGATGCTGGCCGAGAAGCGCTCGAAGCCGTCGGACTGGCGGATCATGCGGGTGCTGACCGCCAGCGTGAGCTGGTTGGCATCGGCCTGGCGGTCGCCGCCCGAGTA
The DNA here is from genome assembly GCA_046313655.1 of Thermomonas sp. Taxonomy (GTDB): domain Bacteria; phylum Pseudomonadota; class Gammaproteobacteria; order Xanthomonadales; family Xanthomonadaceae; genus Thermomonas. The sequence continues at coordinate 2,124 of JBKBXH010000030.1, forward strand.
GCGGTTGTCGCGGAACAGCTGTTCCCAGCTGAAGGTCAGCGGCTGGGTGTCGAACACCGGCATCCCGGACTGGTCCACGTAGGGCACGTTCAGGTAGAACAGGCGCGGCTCGATGCTCTGCAGGTAGTCGTGGCCCTTGACCCGGATCTCGCGGTCGAAGAACAGCCCGCTGTCGAGGCTGAAGATGGACTGCGAGCGCGACGGGGTCTTGCCGCTGCCCAGTGCCTGCGCCAGCGCCGGGTCCAGCACGTAGCTGGTGTAGCGCCAGGCCAGGGTGGGGCGCACGAACCAGGCGTCGCCTTCCAGCGGCGCGCTGACCCAGGGCTTGGCGTCGAAGCGCGAGCCGGCCGCGTACACCGGGTGCTGGAAGCGCACCGCCTCGGCGTCCACGCCGTAGGTCAGCGCCATCCCGCTGTTGCGCTGCCAGTGCAGGAAGGCGCGCGGCAGACGGTCGTAGGGCAGTACGCTGCGGTCGAGGGTGTAGTCGGCCAGCTGCCAGTGGTCGGCGGTCAGCCCCGCGGTCCAGCCCTGGCCGATGCCGTACAGCCCGAGATTGCTGAAGGTGGTGGCGCGCGCCAGTCCGTCCAGGCTGCTGCTGAAATCCTCGAGGTAGCGCGGGTCGCTGATCCAGACGAGGTCGGCGCGTGCCTGCCAGTGCTCGGAGAGGTCCTGCGTGCCCTTGAAGTCGAAGCTGCCGCGGTAGCGGTCGCGCAGGCGGTCGCGCGGCATCCACCAGGCGTTGAGGGTGCCGCGCCCGCTTTCCTGCAGGTAGCGGAACTGGCCGCCCAGCAGCGCGCCGCGCGCCGACATGACGCGTGGGGTGAGGGTGGCGTCGTAGTTCGGCGCCAGGTTCAGGTACAGCGGCTGCGTCCAGTCCAGGCCGTTGCGGGTGGAGTTGGAGATCGACGGCAGCAGCAGGCCGCTGCGGCGGCGGTCGTCGGTCGGGAACAGGAAGACCGGGAAGTACAGCACCGGCACCTTGCCCAGGCGCAGGCTGGCACCGTAGGCCACCGCCCAGCCCTTTTCGTTGTCGATGTCGATCCGGCGCGCGTCCAGCTCCCAGTGCCGCGCCTGCGGCGGGCAGGTGGAGTAGGTGGCGCCGCGCAGGCTGCCTTCCTGGCCGGCCAGGCTCAGGCTGTCGGCCTTGCCGTTGCCGCGCCGCGACAGCAGCTGGTACTGCAAGTCCTGCATGGTGTGGGTGTCGGAGTTCTGGTCGCCCTCCGCGCTGGCCGCGCGCAGGCGCAGGCCGTCGGCCTGGAAGCGCACGCTGCCCTCGGCCTTGTAGCGGCCCTCGGCCTTGTCGAAGGTGAGCTGGTCGGCGCCCATGAACTGGCTGCCGCGGCGCATGGTGACGTTGCCCTGGAACACCGGGTTGGCATCGGTGCCGCCCAGGTGGTCGCCTTCGATGTCGGTGGGGGCGTGCTTGTCGTCCTCGGCCGCCTGCCCGGCGGCCTTGCCCAGCGGATCGATGTTCAGGCCCTCCGGCGCGCGCGGGAAATCCGCGAAGGCCGGCACCGCATCGCCCACCGGGCATAGCGCCCAGTTCTGCGGCATGTCGTTGGCGGCCTGCGCAGGCAGCGCGGCGGCGATGCAAAGCGGAAGCGGCAGCAGGCGCGGGATCAGGCGCACGAAGGGTCCGGAAGCGGGAAAACGGGGATCAAGCTTGCCGGAAGCGGCCGGAGGCGGCAAACCCGGCGGGCCCCGTGGCGTTCAGGATCGCAGCGCGTCCACGTGAGCCACGCTGCATTCGGCCAGCGCCGCCAGGTCGTAGCCGCCCTCCAGCATCGACACCACCCGGCCATCGCAGTGGCGGTCGGCCAGCGCGACCAGGCGCGCGGTCAGGCGGGCGTAGTCCTCGGCTTCCAGCTGCAAGCCGGCGAGCGGGTCGCGGCGATGGCCGTCGAAGCCGGCCGAGATCAGCACCAGCTGCGGCCGGAACGCGTCCAGGAACGGCAGCAGCTCGTCGTCCCAGGCGGCCAGGAAGGCGGCGCCGTCGGCCCCCTGCGGCAGTGGCGCGTTGGCGATGTTGCCGCGCCCGGTCTCGTGGTGCGCCCCGGTGCCCGGGTACAGCGGCCACTGGTGCGAACTGGCGAAACGCACCCGCGCGTCGTCCGCGAAGATGGCCTGGGTGCCATTGCCGTGGTGGACGTCGAAATCGGCGATCACCACCCGCTCCAGCCCATGCGCGTCGAGCGCGTGGCGGGCGGCCACCGCGATGCTGTTGAACAGGCAGAAGCCCATCGCGGTGCCGGCGGTGGCGTGGTGGCCGGGCGGGCGCACCGCGCAGAAGGCGCGCCGGGCCTGCCCGGACAGCACCGCGTCCACCGCCGCCACCCCGGCGCCGGCGGCGCGCAGGGCGGCCTCGGCGGAGGCGGGCGAGAGCACGGTGTCGGGGTCCAGCATCACCCGTTCGCGCGGCTGGCTGTCCAGCACCGTGCCCAGCAGGGCTTCGTCGTGCACCCGCAGCAGCTGGCCGCGGCTGGCACGCGGGGCCTGCTGCCAGTCGAGGTCGGGATGCGCGCGCTCCAGCGCGTCCAGTACCGCGCGCAGGCGTTCCGGGCGCTCGGCGTGGCCGGGCCCGGTGTCGTGGGCCAGGGCGGCCGGATGGGTGTAGGCGTGGATCATGGCGCCCGCCCCGGCGTGCCTACCTGCGGCGCTCGTGCTGCCACAGCACTTCGCCGTGGCCGGCCGCGCGCGCCAGCACCCGCGCCAGCACGAACAGCAGGTCGGACAGCCGGTTGAGGTAGTGCACCGCCTGCGGCCGGATGTCCTCCTGCCGCGCCAGCGCCACCGTCGCGCGCTCGGCGCGGCGCACCACCGTGCGCGCCACGTGGCAGCGCGCCGCGGCCTCGCCGCCGCCGGGCAGGATGAACTCCTTCAGCGCCGGCAGGCCTTCGTTGAAATGATCCAGCTGCGCTTCCAGCGCCGCGATGTCCGCGTCGGAAATGGCGGCGTGGCCGGGGATGCACAGCTCGCCGCCGAGATCGAACAGCTGGTGCTGGATGCGCGTCAGCAGGTCGCGTACGGCCTCCGGCAGGTCGGCCGCCAGCAGCAGGCCGATGCAGGAATTGGCCTCGTCCACCGTGCCGTAGGCCTCCACCCGCGCGGAGTCCTTGCCCACCCGCGAGCCGTCGCCGAGGCCGGTGCTGCCGTCGTCGCCGGTGCGCGTGTAGATCTTGCTGAGGCGGTTGCCCATCAGGCGGTCTGTGCGCGCAGGGCCGGCAGCTGGCGGCGCAGCAGTTCGAAGCCGCCGAACAGCAGCGCGGAATAGGACAGGGTGCCGAGCACGGTCCACTGGAAGAACGGGATGCCGGCGGCGAACGCCGCGGCCAGGCCGGCCGGCGTGCGCGGGTACATGCCGTCGAACGCCCACACCCCGGCGTTGGTCAGCACGAAGAACAGCAGCGAACCGGCCAGCGAATAGCCGAGCACGCGGCCGGCGCCGACCTTGCCGCGCAGGCCGAAGCCGAGCACCGCCGACAGCGCGATGCAGGCGTACACCAGCAGGTAGCCGGCGCTGGCGAAGTAGTTCCAGTAGATGCCGCCGTTGGCCAGGCCCAGCACCAGGTCGGAGGCGAACATCGCCAGCAGCGGCACCGCCACCGCCCAGCCGCGGCGGGCGAAATAGGCGCCGCCGAACAGCGCCACCGCTTCCACCGGCGAGAAGTTCGGCGGATGCGGCAGCACCCGGCTCAGCGCGGCGGCGAAGATCAGCACGGCCAGCAGCAGCGGGCCGGCGGGAAGCAGGGAAGCAGGGCGGTTCATGGGCATGCGCACGGCGGTACGGTGAAGCCGTTAGCATAGCGCAATGTCCTCCCACGCCCCCACGCGCGGCCCGGTGCACGACGTCCTGATCGTCGGCGGCGGACTGGTCGGTGCCAGCCTCGCCATCGCCCTCGATGCCCAGGGCCTGGATGTCGGCCTGGTCGAGGCCGCCCCCGCCGGCGCGCTGCCGCCGGTGTTCGACCAGCGCAACCTCAGCCTCGCCGAGGCCAGCCTCAACGCCCTCGACGCGCTCGGCGTGCTGCCGCTGCTGCGCGCGCCCGGCGGCGCGATCCGCCGCATCCACGTCAGCCGCGCCGGCGATTTCGGGCGGGTGCTGCTGGAGGCGTCCGCGCATGGCCGCGAGGCGTTCGGCCAGGTGGTGGTGGCGCGCGATTTCGGCGAGGCGCTGGAGGCGCGGCTGCAGCAGCTGCGGCACCTGGTGCGCCATCGCCCGGCGCGCTTCCTCGGGCTGGAGGAGGGCGATCCCGGCCTGCGCTGGATCCGCGTCGCGGAACCCGGCGGCGAGCGCGTCCTCGGCGCGCGGCTACTGGTCGCCGCCGACGGCGCGCAAAGCGAGGTGCGCGCGGCGCTCGGCATCGGCACCCGGCAGCACGATTACGACCAGACCCTGTTCGTGGCCCGCCTGCAGGCGCGGCGCGCGCCGGACGGCACCGCCTGGGAGCGCCTGACCGACGACGGCCCGACCGCGCTGCTGCCGCGCGGCGATGGCCATTACGGGCTGGTGCATGGCGTGCCGCGCGCGCAGGCCGAGGCCGTGGCCGCGCTCGACGATGCCGCCTTCCTCGCCCGCGTGCAGGACGTGTTTGGCTGGCGCGCCGGGCGCTTCCTCGCGGTCGGGCCGCGCAGTGCCTATCCGATCCGGCGCTGCGTGGCCGATGTGCTCACCGCGCCGCGCGCGGTGCTGGTCGGCAACGCCGCGCAGGCGATCCATCCGATCGGCGCGCAGGGCTTCAACCTCGGCCTGCGCGATGCACTCACCCTGGCCGAATGTATTGCGGCCGGCGGTGGCGATCCCGGCGCCGGCGCGGTGTTGCAGCGGCATGCCGATCGCCGCGCCGAGGATCGCGCGCGCACCCTCGCGTTCTCCGACGGGCTGGCGCGGTTGACCGCCAGCGACACCCCGCTGCTACGACCGCTGCGCAGCGCCGGCTTGCTGGCGGGCGGTCTTTCGGGCGCGCTGCAGGCCTGGCTGGTGGGCGGCGCGATGGGCTATCGCGGCGACGTGCCGGCGCTGTGCCGGGGGCGCGCCGCATGAGCCGGCGCGGGACGCTGGATGCGGTCGTCGCCGGCGGCGGCGTGGTGGGCGCGACGGCGGCGCTGGCGCTGGCGCATGCGGGCCTGCAGGTGGCGCTGGTGGAGGCGCGCACGCCCGCGTCGTGGCAGCGCGAGTCACGCGATTTGCGGGTGTATGCCTTCGCTCCCGACAACGCCGCCCTGCTGCGCGAGCTGGGGGCATGGCCAGGGGTGGTGGCCTGCCGCGCGCAGCCTTACCGCGGCATGCGGGTCTGGGATGCCGCGGGCGGCGATCCGCTGGTGTTCGATGCCGATGCGCTGGGGCAACCGCAGCTGGGCTGGATCGTCGAGAACGCCGTGCTGGTGGATGCGCTGTGGCAGGCGCTGCCGGCGGCCGGCGTGCGCTTGCACTGCCCGGCGCGGGTGGAGGGGCTGGAGCCGCTGGACGACGGCGTGCGCCTGCGCCTGGACGATGGCCTGCAGCTGGATGCGCGGCTGGCGATCGCCGCCGACGGCGGGCAGTCGGTCCTGCGCCAGCTGGCCGGAATCGCGGCCCCGCAGCACGACTACCACCAGCGCGGGCTGGTGGCCTTCGTTGCCAGCAGCGCGCCCCACCGCGACACCTGCTGGCAGCGGTTCCTGGCGACCGGGCCGGTGGCATTGCTGCCGTTCGCCGCGGACGGCGACGCCGGCCTCGAAGGCCGCCTGGGGTCGATCGTGTGGACGTTGCCGGAGGCCGAGGCGCAACGCCTGCTGGAGCTCCCAGAGGCGCAGTTCGAACATGCACTGGCGGCTGCCTTCGGCGGCGAGCTGGGCGATTTCACGTTGCAGTCCCCGCGCGCCGCGTTCCCGCTGCGGCGCCAGCTGGCGGACACCCAGGTCGCGGGGCGGGTGCTGCTGGTGGGCGATGCCGCGCACGTCATGCATCCGCTGGCCGGGCAGGGCGTGAACCACGGCCTGCGCGACGTGGCCGCGCTGCGCGCGCTGGTGCGCACGGCGCAAGCCCAGGGCGGCGACATCGCCGCGCCGGCACGGCTGGCGCGCTGGGCGCGCAACCGCCGCAGCGAGAACGCACTCGGCGCGTATGCGTTCGAGGCGATCAACCGGGTGTTCAGCAACGACGCGCTGCTGCCGACCCACACGCATCAGGCCGTCGACATCGACCTCTGGGTGCGACAGCACCAGTTCGCGTTTCATCGACCCGTCCAGCGCGACCCGCCACAGGCCCTTGCGGCCGCCGGCATCCTCGAAACCAT
>JBKBXH010000031.1:0-8251 GCA_046313655.1 Thermomonas sp.
GTGGAAGGACTTCCAGAGCAACCTCGGCAACGGCCTCGGCACGCCCCCCCATCCGCGCGAGAAGGACGCGCGCAAGCCGCGCTGAAGACGCGGCCCGGGCCGGCGCGCCCGTCAGCCTGCGCCGGCGCTTCCGGCATCGCCGCAGAAGCGAGCGTGGTATTCCAGCGCCTTTGGCATCAGCGCCTGCAACTGCTGGATGCGGGTGCCCGCGCTGGGATGGGTGGATGCGAACTCCGGCGGCGCGCGGCCCTGCGTGCCCTGCTCCATGCGCTCCCATAGCGGCAGCGCTTCACGCGGATCGAAGCAGGCCGCGGCGGCCAGCATCAGGCCGAGTTCGTCCGCCTGGGTTTCCTGGCTGCGCGCGTACGGCAGCGCACTGCCGTAGCCGTAGGCCGACATCACCGTCTGCAGCGTGCCCTGGTCCATGCCGCTGGCCGCACCCGCCAGCTGCCCGAGCTGCTCCAGCTTGGCCCGCGTCATCCGCTGCGCCCCATGCCGCAGCAGGGCATGCGCGATCTCGTGGCCCATCACCACGGCCATCGCATCCGCGTTGGCCGCCACCGGCAGCAGGCCGGTGTACACCGCGATCTTGCCGCCCGGCAGGCAGAACGCATTGACCTGGTCGGACTGCAGCACGGTCACCGCCCAGTCGAAGCCGCGCTCCACGTGGGTGGCCTGCAGGCCGTGCTCGGCGGCCAGCGCGTCCGAGACCGGCGGGATGCGCGCGATCAGCCGCTGCGCGATCGCCTCGACCTGCCGCGAGGCCTGCGCATCGGCCGGCAGCGGACGCTCCTGCCGCAGCACCTGCTGGTAGGCCTGCAGGCCCAGGGCCTTTTCCTGCTCGGGCGAGATGCCCTTGTCGATCACCACCGCCTGCCCGGTGAGCGGATCGATGCTGCGGTTGGAATACCAGTAGTACGCACCGTAGGCGGCGAATGCCAGCAGCACCCACAGCCGCAGCCCACCGCGTCGCCCACCCGGCATCTGCCCCATGTTCCTGCCCGTCTCCCATCGTGCGCGAAGGCGCCTGCACGCCAGCGCGATACTACAGCTGCCGCACCACCCGGAACCCGACCCGCGCGCTGGCCACGTCCACCCCGCCGGCGGTGCGCCAGGCCGAGCGCACCTGTACCGGCGCGCTGGACCATGCGCCGCCGCGATGCATGCGCACGCGGCAACCGGGATTGACCCAGGCCGCCCCGTTCGCGGGGGCACGCCGGTAGCCGCGGTGCCAGCAATCGGCCACCCACTCGCTGACGTTGCCGTCGATGTCGTACAGGCCGAAGGCATTGGCACGGAAGCTGGCTACCGGCGCCGGGCCCCACCAGCCGTCGCCATAGCCCGGGAAGGCATTGCTCCAGCGTCGCCCCTGCGGCGAGACGTCGCGGCTTCCGGCGAGGTTGGCCTGGCCCGGCGGCGGCAGGCCGTCGCCCCAGGGCCAGCGCCCGTTGCCGCCGGCGCGCAGCACGTATTCGAACTCGGCCTCGCTGGGCAGGCGGTAATGCGCGCCGGTCTGCGCACTCAACCAGGCCGCGTAGGCCTCGGCATCGCGCGCGGTGACGTGGATCACCGGCATCTCGTCGCCGGCGGGGCGGCCGTCGTAGCCGGCGCGCCAGTCGATCCCGCTGCCGCGCACGAAGTTGCCGCTGCGGCCGTCGTAGGCCATCGAATGCCCGCGCTTGCTGGCGCGGGTGACGTAGCCGGTGGCCTCCACGAAGCGGCGGAACTCGCCCACCGTCACTTCGTGGCGGCCCATCGCGAAGCCGCGCTCGAAATGCACCGCATGCCGTGGCTGTTCGTCCGGCGAGGCATCCGGGTCGCCCGGGGTCGCCCCCATCATGAAATCGCCGTGCGGCACCACCACCAGCGTCGGCCCGCGGCCGCCGTCGGCCAGCGCGTCGCTGAACACCTGCCCGGGGCGGAACAGGCCGTAGCGGCTGACCTGGTCGATCTGCTGGCGCAGCCCCACGCTGACCGGATCGCCCGGGGCCGCGATGCGCAGGATCTCGGCCAGGCGCCCGCGCGCGAAGCGCAGGTCGGCATCGCCCAGCGCCATCATTCCCTCGTCGCCGAGGCGGCGGATGCGGTCGGTGCGCGCGGCCTCGATGTCGGCGCGCGCCGCGGCGATCACCCCGGCATCGTCGCGTGCGCGCTGCGCGCGTGCCAGCATGGCGTAGGCGGCATCGAAATCGCCCTGCCGCGCCAGCGCCAGCGCCTGCGCGACCAGACGCGCCTGCACCGTGGCGATGCCCTGCTGCACCCGCGCCAGCGCCGGCCACAGCGCCTGCGCCTTGCGGTAATGCGCCAGCGCGCCCTGCTCCGGGGTATCCAGCAGGCCGGCCTGCAGCGCGCGATCGCCGGCCTGCAGCTGGTCGAACGCCTGCCCGGCGCGATCCACCGCCTGCAGGTACTGCACCACCTCCGGCTGCTGCGGCCACAGCGTGCGCAACACGCTGCCGTGGCGCTGGGCAAAGCGCAGCGAAGCGAGGTCGTCGCCGCCGGCCAGCGCGATCCACGCCTGCGCCAGCAGCGCCGCCTGCGCCTTCTCCAGCAGCTGCGCATCGCGCGCATTGCCGGGCTCCGCCGCGCGCAGGGCCAGCAGCAGCGGGATGGCCGACTGCGCGGTCTCGAACAGGTCGCCGCGTGCCAGCGCACGCTGCGCCTGCGCGCGCGCGCGCACCGGGTTGTCGATGTGCACTTCCGGCAGCGACCAGCTGAGCACGTCGGCCAGCGCGTCATCGCCCTCGATCCGCACCTGCGCGCCAGCCTTCGCCGCCGTCGCGGCAGTGGCGGCCGGGGCCGCGCGCGCCGCGGTGCCTGCCGGGGCCGGCGCCACCGATGCCGGCTTGCAGCCCGCCAGCACCAGCAGCCCCACGATGACCAGACCCCTTGCGCGCACGCCTTCGCTCCATGCCGCCGGCGACGCGCCGGCAACGCTGCGGGCGAACGTAGGCCATGCCCGCGCGCCCGGCAACCGCATAATGCACGGATGACGCACTGGATCGACACCCCCGACGCGCTGCGCGCGCATCTCGCCAACCCGCCCGCCACGATCGGGCTGGACACCGAATTCATCCGCGAACGCACCTACTGGCCGCAGCTGGCGCTGGTGCAGATCGCGCTGGGCAACACCGACGACGCCATCCTGCTGGTGGACCCGCTGCGGCCCGGCATGGCCAAGGCGCTGGCCCCGCTGCTGGCCGACCCGGGCGTGCTCAAGCTGATGCACAGCCCCAGCGAGGACCTGGTGGCGTTCAAGCACGCCTGCGGGGTGCTGCCTGCGCCGCTGTTCGACACCCAGGCCGCCGCCGCGCTGTGCGGGCTGGGTTCCGGGCTGGGCTACCAGAAGCTGGTTCAGGCCGTGACCGGGGTGGAGCTGGCGAAGGGCGAAACCCGTTCCGACTGGCTGCGCCGCCCGTTGTCGCCCGCGCAGCTGGACTACGCCGCCGACGACGTGCGCCACCTGCATGCGCTGCACCGGGACCTGCAGGCCCGCCTCGCCGCGAACGGCCGCGCGGCGTGGCTGGCCGAGGACAGCGAACGCCAGCTGGCGAATGCCGCCGGCGACGACAGCGAGCGCTGGCCGCACCTGGCCCTGCGCAGCGCGCAGTTCCTCGACCTCGAGGGCCAGCGCCGCCTGCTGCGGCTGCTGCGCTGGCGCGATGCCCAGGCCCGCACCAGCGACCGCCCGCGCAGCTGGATCCTGGACAACGAACTCGCGGCCGCCCTCGCCCGCCAGCCGCTGGATAGCCGGCTGCGCTTCGACGCCCTGCTGGACGGCTTCCCCAAGGCCCCGCGCAACCTGCGCACGCCGCTGTGGGAGGCCCTCATCACCCCGCTCCCCGACGAGGCGCAAGCCCCGCCGGTGCGGGGCGACGACCGCGACAAGAAGCAGCTGCGCGCTCTGCAGGAGGCGGTAGCGGCGGTCGCGGCGGAGCTCGGGCTGCCGGAAGGCGTGCTGGCCTCGCGCCGCCTGCTGGAAGGCCTGCAGGACGGCAACGGCTGGACCGGACCGCTGGCGGGCTGGCGCCGGTCCGTGCTGGAGCTACGGCTGTCGCCCCTGCTGGGGGGCTAGTTGGCAGCTCCCGATGGCATCCGTATAATCGCGCTTCCCTTCGTGGGGCCATAGCTCAGCTGGGAGAGCGCGTCGTTCGCAATGACGAGGTCGGGAGTTCGATCCTCCCTGGCTCCACCACCTTCCAACGCCCGACTGGCAACGGTCGGGCGTTTTCATTCGTAGATCTCGCCGGCATGAAGACCTTCCTGCTGTTCCTGACCACCGCCGTGGCCGAGATCGTCGGCTGCTACCTGCCGTGGCTGTGGCTGAAGCAACAGGGCCCGGCCTGGCTGCTGCTGCCGGCGGCGCTGAGCCTGGCGTTGTTCGTGTGGCTGCTGACCCTGCACGATGCGGCATCCGGCCGGGTGTACGCCGCCTACGGCGGCATGTACATCAGCGTGGCCATCGCCTGGCTGTGGGCGGTGGACGGCATCCGCCCGAATGGCTGGGACGTGCTTGGCGTCGCGCTGGCGCTGGCGGGCATGGCGGTGATCGCGTTCCAACCGCGCTGAACGACCGCAACCGGAGGCACCGCATGCCACATCCGCCATCGACCCCACCTGCCGCCCCCGGCAAGCGCATCCGGCTGCCGGCGGGAATCTGGATGCTGGGGCTGGTCAGCCTGCTGATGGACACCTCCTCGGAGATGATCCACAGCCTGCTGCCGCTGTTCATGGTCGGCACCCTGGGAGCCAGTGCGCTGGCGGTCGGCCTGATGGAAGGCCTCGCGGAATCCACCGCGCTGATCGTGAAGGTGTTCTCCGGCGTGCTCAGCGATTACCTCGGCAAGCGCAAGGCGCTGGCGGTGCTGGGGTACGGCCTGGCCGCGGTGACCAAGCCGCTGTTCGCGATCGCCTCCTCGTCCGGGATCGTGCTCACGGCCCGCCTGCTGGACCGGGTCGGCAAGGGCATCCGCGGCGCTCCCCGCGATGCGCTGGTGGCGGACATCGCGCCGCCGGAGGCGCGCGGCGCGGCGTTCGGGTTGCGCCAGGCGCTGGACACCGTGGGCGCCTTCCTCGGCCCGCTGCTGGGCGCGGGCCTGATGCTGCTGTGGGCGAATGATTTCCGCGCTATCTTCTGGGTGGCGGTGATCCCCGCCGGCATGGCGGTGGCGCTGCTCGTGTTCGGCGTGCGCGAGCCCCGTCCGGCCGCCGCGGAGAAGCGCCACAACCCGATCCGGCGCGAGAACCTGGCCCGACTGGGCCGCCGCTACTGGTGGGTGGTGGCGGTGGGCGGGGTGTTCTCGCTGGCGCGCTTCAGCGAAGCCTTCCTGGTGCTGCGCGCGCAGCAGGGCGGGATCGCGATCGCGCTGATCCCGCTGGTGATGGTGGCGATGAACGTGATCTACGCCGCCTCCGCCTACCCCTTCGGCTGGCTGTCGGACCGCGTCAACCACGGCGCGCTGATGGCGGCCGGCCTGCTTCCGCTGATCGCCGCCGACCTGGTGCTGGCGACCGGCGGCGGCTGGTCCACCGTGCTGCTCGGGGTGGCGCTGTGGGGCATCCACATGGGCATGACCCAGGGACTGCTGGCGACGATGGTGGCCGAGACCGCGCCCGCCGACCTCCGCGGCACTGCGTTCGGCATGTTCAACCTCGTCAGCGGCGGCGCGATGCTGTTCGCCAGCGTGCTGGCCGGGCTGCTGTGGGACCGCTTCGGCGCGGCGGCGACCTTCCATGCCGGCGCCGCGTTCGGCCTGCTGGCGCTGCTGGGATTGCTGACCGGCGCGCTGCGTCGGCAGGATGGCCGCGGCCGCGCATGATCCACCGCGCGCGCTCACCCACACCGCCTGCACATGATGGGCGGGCATGCCCCGGATGAAACGACGCCACGCCGCTGGAAAGCTAAGCGTGGCGCGGATATCTGGTGCCGGAGATAGGAATCGAACCTACGACCCCATCATTACGAATGACGTGCTCTACCAACTGAGCTACTCCGGCGAGGCCGGGGAGTTTAGCCGCTGGCGGGTCATTGCGCCAGTTGCCGCAGCTCCTTGGGCAGGGCGAACACCATGTCCTCCGGCTCCCCGTGCAGTTCGCGCACGTCCGGCGCGCCCAGCGCATGCAGCCGCTCGAGCACGCCCTGCACCAGCACCTCCGGGGCCGAGGCGCCGGCGGTGACGCCGACCCGCTTGCGGCCGAGGATCCACGCCGGGTCGATCTGGCTGGCGTTGTCGATCAGCCAGGCCGCGGCACCCTCGCGCTCGGCCAGCTCGCGCAGGCGGTTGGAGTTGGAGGAATTGGGCGAGCCCACCACCAGCACCGCGTCGCAGCCGTCGCGCACCAGCTCGCGCACGGCGTCCTGGCGGTTCTGGGTGGCGTAGCAGATGTCGTCGTGCTTCGGTCCCTGGATGGCCGGGTACTTCGCTTTCAGCGCCGCGATGATGTCGCGGGTATCGTCCACGCTGAGCGTGGTCTGGGTGGTGTAGGCGCAGTTGTCCGGCTGCCCCAGCACCAGCGCGGCGACGTCGTCGATGTCCTCGACCAGGTGGATGCGCCCGTTCCCGCCGTCGCCACTCCACTGGCCCATGGTGCCTTCCACCTCGGGATGGCCGGCATGCCCGATCAGCACCATGTCGCGGCCGCGCCGGCTCTGGCGGCTGACCTCCAGGTGCACCTTGGTGACCAGCGGGCAGGTGGCATCGAACACCTTCAGCCCGCGCCGCTCGGCCTCCGCGCGCACCGCCTGCGAGACCCCGTGCGCGCTGAACACCACGGTGGCGCCGTCCGGCACCTCGTCCAGTTCCTCCACGAACACCGCGCCACGCGCCTTGAGGTCGTCCACCACGAACTTATTGTGGACGACTTCGTGGCGCACGTAGATCGGCGCGCCGAACACCTCGAGGGTGCGCTTGACGATCTCGATGGCGCGATCGACGCCGGCGCAGAAGCCGCGCGGATTGGCGAGCAGGACATCCATGCCGGCAGTTTACCCCTTCGCCTGCGTGCGACCGCCCAGCAGGCCGGCCAGGGCCATGCCGATCGCGCCGCACACCACCGCGCTGTCGGCCACGTTGAACGCCGGCCAGTAATGCTGGCCGACGTGCCACTGGATGAAATCCACCACGTGGCCATGCACGAAGCGGTCGATCACGTTGCCCAGCGCGCCGCCGACCACCAGCGCCAGCGGCAGCGCCTGCCGCCAGTCGCGGCGCGGCAGGCGCGAGAGCATCCACGCCATCAGCGCGCTGATCGCCAGCGCCAGCACCACGAAGAAATACTTCTGCCAGCCGCCGGCATCGGCCAGGAAGCTGAAGGCCGCGCCGGTGTTGTAGGTGCGGTACCAGTTCCAGAACCCGTCGATCACCGGCACCGCGGTGAACTCGGGCAGCGCCTTCAGCACCCAGGCCTTCGACCACTGGTCCAGCCCCAGCACCAGCGCGGAGACGCCCAGCCAGGGCAGCGCGTTCGGCTTCACCCCGGCCATCAGAAGTACACCCGGGTTTCGCCGGCGCCGTCCACGTTCGCCACGCAGCGGCCGCACAGCAGCGGATGTGCGGCATGCGCGCCCACGTCCTCGCGGTGGTGCCAGCAGCGCACGCACTTGGGCTTGGCGGTGGCGCGCGCGGACACCCCGATGGCGGCGGTCGCCTCTGCGTCCGGCACCACCGCGACGTCGCCGCTGATGAACAGGAAGCGCAGCTCGTCCGCCAGCGGCGCCAGCCAGTTCTGGTCGGCCACCCCGCAGCGCAGGGTGATCTCCGCCTCCAGCGCCGCGCCGATCTCGCCGGCGGCACGCATCGGCTCCAGCACCTTGGCCACCTGCTCGCGCAGCGCCAGCAGCGCCTCCATGTCGCGTGCCGATAGCGCGGCATCCTCCGGCAGCGGCGCCAGGCCGTCGTACCAGGTCTCCAGCAGCACGTTGCCGGCGCGTGCGCCGGGCAGGTGGCCCCACATCTCGTCGGCGGTGAAGCTCAGCACCGGCGCGATCCAGCGCACGAAGGCCTCCGCGATCCGGTACATCGCGCTCTGCGCGCTGCGGCGGCCGGCGGAATCGGCGCGCATGGTGTACAGGCGGTCCTTGGTCACGTCCAGGTACAGCGAGCCCAGGTCCACGCTGCAGAAGTTCATCAGCGCCTGCACCACCGCGGCGAAGTCGTACTCGGCATAGGCGCGCGCGACCTGCTCCTGCACCTGCCAGGCGCGGTGCACGATCCAGCGGTCCAGCGCGACCATCGCCTCCGGCGCCAGCAGG
>JBKBXH010000032.1:0-267 GCA_046313655.1 Thermomonas sp.
CCAAGAACACTTGCTCGGGATCCTTGGTGACCTGATAGCGGACCTCGCCCGCGGATTGCTCGACGGTGAGCCGCTCGCGCTCCGAAGCCACCAGCTCGACCTGCGCGCCCGGCCCGAGCAGCGCGAGCGAGCCGTCGGGCAGGCGCATGTCGGTCAGGCAGAGGGCGTACGGGTGGCGCTTCAGCAGCGCGCGCGCGTCCTGCAGGGAGGAGGCGGTGTCGCAGTGCAGGTCCATCCGGCCGAGGGTGAGCACCAGCAGCTCGCGGA
>JBKBXH010000032.1:277-8227 GCA_046313655.1 Thermomonas sp.
GTTGCGGGCTGCGGGCGGGGGAATTCATGGCGGGATCACGATACCCGCTTGCCGCGCTGCGTCCAAGTGCGACGCGCAGCGGCAGGTGGGGGCCGGCTGGGCCGTCAGGCGGTGGCGATCGCGCGGGCGCCGGCCAGGCGGATGCGGAAGCAGGCGCCGCCGGCCGGCAGCGGGACGTGGCGCAGGTCGGCCTGGTTGGCGGTGCAGATCTCGCGGGCGATGTACAGGCCCAGCCCGGTGCCGTGGCCGGAGGTAGTGAAGAACGGCCGGAACAGCTGGCTGGCGACGCCTTCCGGGATGCCGGGGCCGTGGTCCACCACGTCCAGCAGCGGGGCACCGCGTTCGTCGTGGTGGACGTGCAGGGCCACCCGCGCCGGCTCGTTCGGCATCCGCCCGTAGATCAGCGCGTTGTGCACCAGCACCGTCACCACCTGCTGCAGCTGGCGGCGGTCCACCAGGCAGTGCACCGGCTGCGCCGGGGTGCGCGCGTCCAGGTGGTCGTCGTCCAGCGGGTGGCTCTGGTGGTAGTCGGCCACGAACTGGCGGGCGAACTCGCCCAGCTCCACCGGCTCGGGCTGGGCGCGCTCGCGCCGGGCCAGCCCGAGCACGTTCTCGATGATCCCGTTCATGCGCCGGGTCTGCTGGTAGATGATCTCCAGCAGGCGGCGGTCGGACTCGGGGATCTCGCGTGATTCCTCCAGCAGCTGGGTGGCGTAGCTGATCGCCGCCAGCGGGTTGCGGATCTCGTGGGCCAGGCTGGCCGAGAACCGGCCCAGGGTGGCCAGGGTCAGGGTCTCGGCGCGGCGCGAGGCGAGCTCGGCGTCGTCCAGGAACACCAGCACCTGCTCGCCGCCGGCCAGCAGGCGGGCAAAGCGCGGCAGCACTTCCGGCAGGTCGGGTGCCAGTTGCAGCGGTGAGAGGTCGTGCTGGCCATCGCGCAGCCAGCGGCGCAGGCGGGCCTCCAGCGCAGGCGCGGCGGTGGCCAGCAGGCGCCGGCCCTCGCCGGCCTCGCCCAGCTGCAGCATGGCCGCCTCGTTGGCCAGCCGGATCTCGTCGTCGCCGTCCACCAGCAGCACGCCGGTGCGCATGCGGCGGATGATGAGTTCGTTGATCTCGGCCAGGTTCGCGGCCTGGCTGCCGCGCTGCTCGGCCAGTTCCTCGCTGGCGCGCAGCTGGCGGCCGAGCAGGCTGGTCAGGGTGGCGATCGCCAGGTAGCTGACCACGAACATCGGCACTTCCGCGGCCGGCCGCTGCGGGATGTCGGTCAGCGCGCTCCAGGCGTATTCCAGCGCCAGCGCCAGCCCGGCCAGCCCGGCCGCCGCCAGCCCGCCGCGCAGCGGCAGCAGCAGGGCCGCGGCGCCGACGTTGAACAGCAGCATCATTGCGATGCCGGAGGCGAGGTCGGGCAGGGCATGCATCGCCAGCGCGGTCACCGCGATGTCGATCGCCACCCCCGCCGCCACCTGGGCGGCGATCGCGCCGCGCCGGCGCAGCACGAACAGCCCACAGGCCAGCAGCAGGTAGCCCACCGCCACCGCCATCGCCAGCTGCGGGTGGCGCGGCTCGGCGAACAGCCCGGCCACCGGGCTGAACACGGTCAGGCACAGCAGGGCCGCCTCGAACACCCGGTACAGGGCGAAGAAGTGCAGTTCACGGCGCATGGCCGCTTGCAGGGCGGGCGGGTCGTCCGGGGTGCGATCGGGGGCCATCGTGGGCCGAGTATGCGGCAAGCGATCCCGGGGGCGAGGCATGATGCGGCGCAACACGCTAAAATGGGCGTCTGCCCGGGCCGGGCCGGTAGTGCCGGCGGCCCGGCGTCCCCATCCTCTCCCCGGGTGATTCATGAACTTCCACGAGTACCAGGCGAAACAGTTGTTTGCCGATTACGGCATTGCAGTGCCGGCCGGGCGCGTCGCGCGCACGCCGGAGGAGGCCGTCGATGCGGCCAAGGCGATCGGCGGCGACTTCTGGGTGGTCAAGGCCCAGATCCATGCCGGCGGCCGCGGCAAGGCCGGCGGCGTGAAGCTGGCCAAGACCTTCGACGAGGTGCGCGAGTACGCCAAGGCGATGCTGGGCACCCGGATGGCCACCTACCAGACCGCGGGCGTCGCCCTGCCGGTGGATTCGGTGCTGGTGACCCAGGCCACCGACATCGCCAAGGAGCTGTACCTGTCGGTGCTGGTGGACCGTTCCAGCAAGTCGATCACCTTCATCGCCTCGGCCGAAGGCGGCATGGACATCGAGCAGGTCGCGCACGAGAAGCCGGAGGCGATCAAGACCCTGCACGTCAACTACGTCCAGGGCCTGCAGCCGTACGAGTGCCGCAACCTCGGCTTCGCCCTCGGCCTGAACGCCAAGCAGGTCGGCCAGCTGACCAAGATCATGCTGGGCCTGTTCAGGCTGTTCAACGACAAGGACCTGGCGCTGGTCGAGCTGAACCCGCTGGCGATCCTCACCGACGGCAGCCTGGCGGTGCTCGACGGCAAGATCAATTCCGACGACAACGCCGGCTTCCGCCACCCGGAACTGGCCGCGATGCGCGACATCCGCCAGGAGGACGAGACCGAGGTCAAGGCGAGCCAGCACGACCTCAACTACGTGACCATGGACGGCGACATCGGCTGCATGGTCAACGGCGCGGGTCTGGCGATGGCGACCATGGACGTGATCAAGCTGGAAGGCGGCGAGCCGGCCAACTTCCTCGACGTCGGCGGCGGCGCCAACAAGGAGCGTGTGACCGAGGCGTTCAAGCTGATCCTGTCCAGCGACAAGGTGAAGGCGATCTTCGTCAACATCTTCGGCGGCATCGTGCGCTGCGACATGATCGCCGAGGGCATCATCGCCGCGGTCAAGGAAGTCGGGGTGCAGGTGCCGGTGATCGTGCGCCTGGAGGGCACCAACGTGGAGGCCGGCAAGGCCCTGCTGGCGAACTCCGGCCTGGCCATCATCCCGGCCGACGACATCAACGATGGCGCGAAGAAGGCGGTTGCGGCCGTCAAGTCCGCCGCCTGACCACGCACGAAGGAATCATTCCATGTCCGTCCTCATCAACAAGAACACGAAGGTGATCGTGCAGGGCTTCACCGGCTCGCAGGGCACCTTCCACGCCCAGCAGATGCTGGATTACGGGACCCAGGTCGTGGGTGGCGTCACCCCCGGCAAGGGCGGTACCCAGCACCTCGGCCTGCCGGTGTTCGACACCGTGCAGCAGGCGGTGGACGCCACCGGCGCCGATGCCTCGGTGATCTACGTGCCGCCGCCGTTCGCGGGCGACGCCATCCTGGAAGCGGCCGCCGCCGGCATCCGCGTGATCGTGGCCATCACCGAGGGCATCCCGGTGCTGGACATGCTGCGCGTCAAGAACGTGCTCAAGGGCCACCCGCACACCGTGCTGATCGGCCCCAACTGCCCCGGCGTGATCACCCCGGGCGAGTGCAAGATCGGCATCATGCCGGGCCACATCCACATGCCGGGCAAGGTGGGCATCGTGTCGCGCTCGGGCACCCTGACCTACGAGGCGGTCAAGCAGACCACCGATGTCGGCCTCGGCCAGAGCACCTGCATCGGCATCGGCGGCGACCCGATCAACGGCACCAGCTTCATCGACGCCCTGCGCTGGTTCCAGGACGACCCGCAGACCGAAGGCATCATCATGGTCGGCGAAATCGGCGGCAGCGCCGAGGAAGAGGCGGCCGAGTTCATCGCCAAGTACGTCACCAAGCCGGTGGTCGGCTTCATCGCCGGCGCGTCCGCGCCCAAGGGCAAGCGCATGGGCCATGCCGGCGCAATCGCCTCGGGCGGCTCCGGCACCGCCGAGGGCAAGTTCGCGGCGATGGAGAAGGCCGGCGTCACCACCGTGCGTTCGCCGGGCGACCTCGGCGCGGCGATCGCCAAGCGCCTGGCCGGCTGAGCCAGCGCGGCGCGTGTTTGCGGCGCCCTTCCCGTGCGCGGGGAGGGCGTCGTCGCATCCGGGGGTGCGCCTGCCGGCCGGCCGCCGCATAATCCGGCGATGAACGATACCCGCATCCCGCTGCTCATCGATACCGACCCCGGCGTGGACGACGCGCTGGCCCTGCTGATGGCCTTCGCCGATCCGCGCCACCGGCTGGTCGGTCTGACCATCGCCGCCGGCAACGTCGGCCTGCGTCACACCGTCGCCAACGCGCTTAAGCTGTGCGAGGTGGCGGGCGTCGATGTGCCCGTGTTCCCCGGCGCCGACGCGCCGCTGGTGCACCCGGCGCGCGACGCCGCCTACGTGCATGGCCGCGACGGCTTCGGCGATACCGGCTATGCGCCGGCCGCGCGCAGCGCCGAGGCCGAGCACGCGGCGCTGGCGATCCTGCGCCTGTCGCACGCGCATGCCGGGCGCCTGGTGCTGGTGGCGCTGGGGCCGCTGACCAACCTGGCGCTAGCGCTCAAGCTCGACCCCAGCCTGCCGCAGCGGGTCTCGCGCTGCGTGGTGATGGGCGCGGCGGTCACCGCGCACGGCAACATCACCCCGGCCGCGGAGTTCAATATCGCGTTCGACCCCGAGGCGGCGCACGTGGTGTTCAGTCAGTTCCCGAAGATCGAGCTGGCCGACTGGGAGGCGGTGCTGGCGCACGGCTTCCTGCATACCGATGTGGAGCGCTGGCTGGCGGCCGATTCCCCGCGCGCGCGTTTCTACGCCGGCATCTCCGCGCATACCCGGCAGTGGTCGCGCGCCGGGCGCGGCGAGCGCTGGCACGCCGCCGATGCGCTGGCGATGGCGCTGGCGCTGCAGCCGGAGGGCGTGCTGGAGTCGGTTCCGCGCCCGCTGGCGGTGGAGGTGGCGGGCATCCATACCCGCGGCGCCACGGTGGTGGACTGGAACCGCCAGACCGGCCAGGCCGACAACGTGGACATCCTGCTGCGCTACGACCAGGCCCGGTTCGAGGGCATGATCGCCGCCGCGCTGGCGGCCTGAGCCGCCCCGCCGGGCGATGGCTTGCAACGCAAACGGGCGCGCGGCTATAATGCGCGGCTCTTTCCCGCTCCATTTCCCAGAGTCTGCCCCATGAAAGCCGGCATCCATCCCGAATACCGCGACGTCGTCTTCCAGGACGTGACCTCGGACTTCAAGATCCTGACCCGCTCGACCCTCTCCAGCAAGGAGACGGTGAAGTGGGAAGACGGCAACGAGTATCCGCTGGTCAAGGTGGAAGTCTCGTCGTCCTCGCACCCGTTCTACACCGGCCAGAACAAGCTGATCGACACCAGCGGCCGCGTGGACAAGTTCCGCAAGCGCTACCAGAAGTAAGCCGCCACCGGCTTGCTACCGCCCCGGCCGCGCGCCCGGGCGACTCCGAAGGCCACCCTCGCGGGTGGCTTTCGCGTTTTCCGGGGCTTATGACTCGGCGGCGGTGGCCCCGCTCAGTCCCGGGGTCTGGACCATGGTCGGGGTTCGCCGCCGGGTGGCCTGTGCGATAATTCGCGCTTCCCATGCGCAGGCGCATGGCGCGCTCGCGCCGGCGCCCCGCACCCCCACAAGGAGTTGCGCCATGTCCGAACTTGACAAGATCACCCTGACCGCGGGCGGCAAGGCATTCGACCTGCCCGTGCTGCAGCCCACCCTGGGCCAGCCCTGCGTGGATATCGCCGCGCTGCCGAAGGAAACCGGCTGCTTCACCTTCGACCCGGGCTTCGGCGCCACCGCCAGCACCAAGAGCGCGATCACCTACATCGACGGCGACGCCGGCGTGCTGCTGTACCGCGGCTATCCGATCGAGCAGCTGGCCGAGAAGTCCAGCTTCCTGGAAGTGGCCTACCTGCTGCTCAACGGCGAGCTGCCCAGCAAGGAAGAGTTCGCCGGCTTCGAGCACGCGGTGTCGCACCACACGATGATGCACGAGTCGCTGAAGCACTTCTTCCGCGGCTTCCACCACGACGCCCACCCGATGGCGATGCTGGCGGCCTCGGTGGCCTCGCTGTCGGCCTTCTACCACGACAACCTGGACGTGGATGATCCGGCCGACCGCAAGATGGCCGCGATCCGCCTGATCGCGAAGATGCCGACCATCGCCGCGGCCGCGTACCGCTACTCGATCGGCTGGCCGTTCAGCTATCCGCGCAACAACCTCGAGTACGTCGAGCGCTTCCTGCACATGATGTTCGAGGTGCCCAGCGAGCCGCTGCAGCTGAACCCGGTGGCGGCCAAGGCGCTGGACCTGCTGTTCATCCTGCACGCCGACCACGAGCAGAACGCCTCCACCTCCACCGTGCGACTGGTCGGTTCCACCGGCGCCAACCCGTACGCTTCGATCGCGGCCGGCATCACTGCGCTGTGGGGCCCGGCGCATGGTGGCGCCAACGAGGCGGTGCTGAAGATGCTGGAGGAGATCGGCAGCCCGGACAACGTGGAATCCGCGGTGCGTCGTGCCAAGGACAAGAACGACAACTTCCGCCTGATGGGCTTCGGCCACCGCGTGTACAAGAACTTCGACCCGCGCGCGAAGATCATCCGCGAGATGTGCCACAAGGTGCTGGCCGAGCTGGGCGTCAACGACCCGCTGCTGGAGGTCGCGATGAAGCTGGAGGAGGCCGCGCTGAAGGACGAGTACTTCGTCGAGCGCAAGCTGTACCCGAACGTCGACTTCTACTCCGGCATCATCTACAAGGCGCTGCGCATCCCGACCGAGATGTTCACGGTGATGTTCGCGATCGCGCGCACCGCCGGCTGGATCGCGCACTGGATCGAGCAGCACGAAACCCCCGGTGCCCGCATCGGCCGCCCGCGCCAGCTCTACACCGGCAGCGGCGTGCGCGACTACGTCCCGGTGGACAAGCGCTGAGGCGCGCGCACGGGCGGCGGCCAACCCGGCCGCCCTGCAGGCCACGCAACGCCCCGCCCCGTGCGGGGCGTTCGCGTTTCCGGGGTGCCGGTGGGAAGGTCGCCTGCCCCGGGTCAGCGCGCCAGCGCGTCGGCATCGTGCCCGGCGATTTCGTCCGCGGCCAGCAGTTCGCGCAGCTGGCGGGCGCTGCCGCGCCGCATTGGCCGCCCGTCCACGCCCGACAGCGGGGCCTGGCGCAGGCAGTCCAGCGGCAGCACGGTGGCGTCGAACTCCAACCCGTCGGCGGCGAACAGCCAGGCCGGCGCATCCACCTCGCGCGCGTGGTCCAGCCGCAGGCGGTGGTGGCGCGGGCGCGCCGGGATCGCGTGCTCGGCCAGCCAGCGCGGCACCGCGTCGGGATCGTCGCTGTGCAGGTGCAGGGCGATCGCGGAGTGGGCATCGGCGGTGCCGTCCCAGACCGGGCCGACCACGCGCGGCTGGAACGCCGCGAAGAACTCCAGCGCCGGCAGCGCGGCTTCCCGGCGCTGGCGCAGGGCGTCCGGCTGCTGCGCGCGCTGGAACAGACGCTGGTATTCGCGCAGGGCGTCCTCGATCTCGCGGTTGCCGGGCAGCGAGGCGTCGTCGAAGATCCCCAGCCGCTGCGCGGCCTTGCGCTTGGCCAGGTGGAAGTCGCGGATGCCGCCTTCCGCCATCAGCCGGGCGGCCTCCGCCGCGAGCCGATGGCGGCGTTCGCGCACCCGGGTGACGGCGTGGGTGTGGGCATGCGCGGTGGCATGTGGACGCGGTCCAGGCATCGTCGGATCCTCCGCGGTAGCCTGCCCCGACTGTACCCGAGCCGGGGCCGGGGCGTCACCCGCGGCGGATGACGGGCACGTGGTCAGAAGATGTCGAACGCCTGTTCGGCCGGCGCCTGCTGGCTGTCCTGCGGTTCCGGCTCGGTCAGCGCGTCCTCCTGCATGCGCTGCAGGTCCTCGGCCTTGATCCATTCCACGATCCCGCCATCGCCGTCGCCGCCGGGCAGCAGGCGGCCGTTGGCGCCCACCACCACCTTCACCATGCCGGGCGGCGGATCGGGCAGGCGCAGCGGCTGGTCCTTCAGCGCCACCTGCATGTAGCTGATCCAGATCGGCAGCGCGGCCTT
>JBKBXH010000033.1:0-8218 GCA_046313655.1 Thermomonas sp.
CTTGACGTCGCCGTTGCGGCGGGTGGTGTCGGTGATGATGTCGATCTTGGCGGGGCGGCCCGCACGCCAGTCCTCGGCGAAGCCGGGATCGACGGCCAGCGCCAGGTCCTCCTGCTGCGCGCGCACGCGCGCCTCGATGTCGGCCGGTGCCGGCCGCGCCTGGATGCCGTAGCTGGCGAGGAACCCGATCAAGTTCGGTGCGCGCTCCACGCCGACTACCGGCACGCTGAGCGGCTTTTCCAGCTGGGTCTCGGCGCGCATCTGGGTGAGCTTGCCGATGCCGAGGAAGATCAGCGGGTACAGCAGCGGCGCCACCAGCAGGCTGAGGAAAAAGGTGCGGCGGTCGCGCGCGAAATCGCGCCATTCCTTGGCGGCGACCGTCACCAGGGTGGCGAGAAAGGAGGGCGTGTTCATGCGTGCAGGCCCTCCTCGCTGCCGATCAGCTGCACGAAGGCATCCTCGAGGTTGTCCTCGCCGGTGGCGGCGCGCAGTTCGTCAGGCGTGCCCTGCGCCACCACCCGGCCCTGCGCGATCACCACGATGCGATCGCACAGTGCGGCGACCTCCTGCATGATGTGGCTGGAGAAGATCACGCAGCGCCCTTCCGCGCGCAGCTCGCGTAGGAAGCCGCGCAGGCCGCGGGTGGTCATCACGTCGAGGCCGTTGGTGGGCTCGTCGAGGATCACGTTCCTGGGGTCGTGCACCAGCGCGCGCGCGATCGCGGTCTTGGTGCGCTGGCCCTGGCTGAAGCCCTCGGTGCCGCGGTCGAGTACGTCCTCCATCTGCAGCGCCTGCGCCAGCCTGGCGATCCGGCTGGCGATGGTGGCGGCATCCAGCCCGTGCAGCTTGCCGAAGTAGGCGATGTTCTCGCGCGCGGTCAGGCGCTTGTACACGCCGCGCGCGTCCGGCAGCACGCCCAGGTGGTGGCGGACCTGCGCCGGGTCGGCGGCCACGTCCACGCCATCCACCAGCACCCGGCCGGAGTCTGGTGCCATCAGGGTGTATAGCATCCGCAGGGTGGTGGTCTTGCCAGCGCCGTTGGGGCCGAGCAGGCCGGTGATCTCGCCGTCGCGGGCGGTGAAGCCCACGTCGTCCACAGCGATCACGGGGGTCTTGTCCTTGCCCCGCCCGGGGAAAGTCTTGCGCAGGTGTTCTGCGATGATCATGGTCAGGCTCCTGTCGGAAAGGGGGTCACGGCGCGGCGCCGTTGTAATCGAGGAACGGGGCCGGGTACGCCAGGCTGTCCAGGCAGCGGCCGTCGAGCGCCTTGGCGTCGGTCTTTTCGATGAACTGGGTGAACAGCTTCGGCATGCAGCCGGCGCCGAGCACCGAATGGCCCTGGCCCTTGAGCACGAACAGGCGCCCGTTCGGCAGGGTCTGCACCACCTCGCGGCCGTAGCGCGGCGGGGTCACCGGATCGAATTCGCCCTCCAGCACCAGCGCCGGCACCGGGGTGGCCAGCGGCTGGTGGAAGTCGGCCGGCACCCGGCCCTTCGGCCACGCCTTGCACATCGCCGCCATGCCCTCGGCCATCTGCCCGCCGAGCACGGTGCCGGCATCGTCGGCGCGCGCGATCATGCTGCCGGCGTCCTCGCTGCACACCACCGACAGCTGCATGCCCATCGCCATCGCGTCCTGCATGCCGCCGGAGAGCATCCGCGCCAGCGCCATCAGGCCGTCGTAGTGGCCGGCGTTGGCCTCGTGGATCAGCAGCGGCAGCAGGCCGGCAGCCAGCGGCATGTAGGCGTACATCCGCACCAGCCCGGCCACCGTCTCGGCGCGCAGCACGCCCTGCTTGCGCTCGCCACTGCGGGCGTCGCGGTAGTCCACTGTCACCGGCTGCGCGCGCAGCCGCGCCAGCAGGGTGTCGAGTTCGGCGCGCGGATCGCCCAGCCGGCCCTTGCAGGCCGGGTCCTTGCTGCACAGGCCGAACTGCAATGCCAGCGCGTCGTCGAGGTTGCGCGCAAAGATGTTGCCCAGGCCCAGGGTATTGGGCACCACCGAATCCAGCACGATGCTGCGGGTGGCCTGCGGATGCCGCATCGCGTACTGCTGCGCGACCCGGGTGCCGTAGCTCACGCCGACCAGGTTCACCTGGCGGGCGCCGATCGCCTGGCGCACCGCGTCGAGGTCGGCCACCGCGTCGGTGGTGGTGTAGAAGCGCAGGTCGGCCTTCTTCGACAGCGCGGCCGCGCAGGCGGCGGCCTGCGCCTGCATCGCCGATGGCGAGAACGTGGTGTCGTCGTCCTCCGGGCTCTGGCAGGCCAGCAGGTTGGACTTGCCGGTGCCGCGCTGGTCGATCAGCAGCACGCTGCGCTGCTTACGGATGTCGCGGAACACCGGATCCAGCGGCGGGTAGCTCTGCACCGCCGACTGCCCGGGCCCGCCGGCGAGGAAGAACACCGGGTCGGGCTGCTGCTCGCCATTGGCGGTCGGCTGCAGCCACGCGATGTTGAGCGTGACCTTGCGCCCGTCCGGATGCGCGCGGTTCTCCGGTACCGCATAGGTGCCGCACAGCGCCTCCAGGCTGTCCTTGCTCATCGGCGAGCTGAGCGTGCACGGGGTGAACGGGATCTTGCCCAGCATCACCGGCTTGGCCGCGGGCACAGGGGTCGGCGCGCTGGCGGCGGGCGCGGCATCGGCGTCCCCGGGCTTGGGTTGCAGGGCCTTGTAGCCGAGGATCGCGGCGGCGATCGCGGCGGCCAGCACGAATCGGGTCTTGCGGGAGTTCATCGGGACGACCTCGCGGGAGCAGCGCGGTGGAGGGAAAGGGTGGGATCAGGGCGCATCGGGCAGGAACACGTCCTCGATCCGGCAGTCGAACAGGCGCGCGATGCGGAACGCCAGCGGCAGCGACGGGTCGTACTTGCCCGTCTCCAGCGCGTTGACGGTCTGCCGCGAGACGTCCAGGCGCAGCGCAAGCTCGGCCTGCGACCAGCTCTGGCGTTCGCGCAGTTCACGCAGGCGGTTGTTCACCGGGCGCGCCTCACAGGTAGCGCCGCGCCAGCACCATCTTGGCGATGCCATAGGCGAGGCACAGCAGCGGGAACACCCAGATCATCGCGGCGGCGGCATCGAGGTCGATGACCTTGGCCTTCTGCAGCAGGCCGCCGGCGAAAAACAGCAGC
Organism: Thermomonas sp.; assembly: GCA_046313655.1. Lineage (GTDB taxonomy): Bacteria > Pseudomonadota > Gammaproteobacteria > Xanthomonadales > Xanthomonadaceae > Thermomonas. Next base: position 3,129 of record JBKBXH010000033.1, read on the forward strand.
GCCACCAGCAGGCTGGCGATGCCGATGGCCTCCGTTTCGATGCGCCGCTGCAGCTCGTCGATCTCGCGCAGGTAGCGTAGTGCTGCGCGCATCAATAGCGCGATCGGCAGCGCGGGCAGGATCGCCACCAGCGCGCGCAGCGGGACGGCATCGATCCCGCGCTTCAGCAGCCAGAGCGACAGGAACAGGGTGAGGGCATAGGCGACCATGATCGGCCACAGCGCGCGCAGATAGCGCCGGCCGGCCGGTTGGGCGTACATCTCGTCGCAGTGCTGGCGCCACCAGCGCGGCACCAGCGCCAGTAGCGCCGCGCCCAGCAGGTAGCCGGCGCCGATCCCGGTCCACATCCCGACCGCCGTGTCCGGCCAGCGCAACCACCAATGGCCGGCGCCGGCCAGGGTCAGGCAGCCCAGCGCGATCGCCACGAAGATCCACATCCAGCGGCGCAGGGTCATCGGTTCAACCCCGGCGCGAACGGGCGAGGAACACCAAGCCCAGCGCGATGAAGGAGGTAGCCACGCCGATGAAGGCGACCTGCCCCGCGGCCAGCGCGGCGGCCGAGAACGCCACCCCGGCACCGAGGAACGCGATGCCCGCGCCGCGCAGTTGCTTCGGGTCTTGCGGGGTCATGCGCCCACCTCGTGTCAAGGATACTTGACACGACGATACGGCGGCCTTGGCTCGCTTGTCAAGCGTCCTTTACACAGATGGCCGTGGCCGCCGAACGCCGCGCGCGCAAGCGCGTGGCGGGGGATCCGCCGCCTGGGTCACTTGTTGCTGACGTATTTCTCGCGGCGGATCATCGGCACCGGCAGCCCCACCGCCTTCAGCGCCTCGAAGGTCGCATCCACCATGTCCGGGTTGCCGCACAGGTAGGCGATGTCACCGGCCGGGTCGGGCACCAGTTCCGGCAGCACGTTCTGCACGTAGCCGTGGCGCACGTCGGGGTGCGCATGCGGCGAGCCGGCGGCCGGCAGCTCGCGCGACAGGCAGGGCAGGTAGCGGAAGCCCGGATGGGCGTTGGCGAAGGCGCGGAATTCGTCGCCGTACAGCAGTTCGGCCGGGGTGCGCGCGCCTTGCAGCAGCACCACCTCCACCCCGCGCTTGGCCATCAGCCGGGCCAGCTGCGGCAGCATCGCCCGGTACGGGGTGATGCCGGTGCCGGTGCCGATCAGCAGGTAGCGGCGGTTGCCGTCGTTCGGTAGCAGGCAGAAGCGGCCGAACGGGCCGCTAGCGTCCAGCGTGCCGCCGATCGGCAGCGCCTCGAACAGCGCGGTAGCGGCGCCGCCCGGCACGTAGCTGACAGCGATTTCCACCCGCGCATCCGGCGCGGCGTCCAGCGCGCGCCCGACCGCGATCGAATAGCTGCGGCGCGCGGGAGTGCCGTCGGCGTACTGGAAGTGGATCTGGATGAACTGCCCGGGGATGCAGGGCAACGGCTGGCCGTCGTCGCGTTCGAACGACAGGTGCGCGACGGTCGGCGCGATCATCCGGCGGGCGGTCAGGCGGAGCGGGAAATGGGGGATGGCCACGGGGCTGCAACACTGCGTGGCATCAGGCGGGCCACGGGGCTGCCTATACTACCGGCTTGCCGCGCGTCCCCCGCGCCCGAGGCCTGCATGCACCCCGACACCCACACCCCCGCCCTGCGCATCCACGAGCTGCGCAAGACCTACGACAACGGCGTGGAAGCCCTGAAAGGCGTGAGCCTGGAAGTGGCGCCCGGCGATTTCTATGCCCTGCTCGGCCCCAACGGCGCCGGCAAGAGCACCCTGATCGGCATCACCAGCTCGCTGGTGAACAAGAGCGGCGGCACGGTGGAGGTGTTCGGGATCGACCTCGAACGCGACCGCAGCCGCGCCATGCGCCAGATCGGGCTGGTGCCGCAGGAACTGAACTTCAACATGTTCGAGAAGCCGCTGGACATCTGCGTGAACTACGCCGGCTTCTACGGCGTGCCGCGCCGGCAGGCGTTGGAGCGCGCCGAGCAGGTGCTGAAGGAGGCCCAGCTGTGGGACAAGGCGGACAAGATGAGCCGCACCCTGTCCGGCGGCATGAAGCGCCGGCTGATGATCGCGCGCGCGATGATGACGAAGCCGCGCCTGCTGATCCTGGACGAACCCACCGCCGGGGTGGACATCGAGATCCGCCGCGGCATGTGGAAGACCCTGCGCCAGATCAATACCGAGGGCACCACCATCATCCTCACCACCCATTACCTGGAGGAAGCCGAGCACCTGTGCCGGCACCTGGCGATCATCGACCGCGGCCAGATCATCGAGCGCGGGCCGATCAAGTCGCTGCTGACCAAGCTCGACATGGAGGGCTTCGTGCTGGATGTGGACGGCGAGCTGCCGCATCCGCTGCCGCACATCCCCGGCGCGCACCTGAAGGCCATCGACCCGCAGACCCTGGACCTGCAGATGCCGCGCGCGATGGACCTCAACCACGTGTTCGCGGTGCTCGGCGAGGCCGGCATCCGCGTGCGCTCGATGCGCAACCAGAGCAACCGCCTGGAGGAACTGTTCGTGCGCCTCACCGGCAAGCAGGAGGACGCGGCATGAGCGCGCGCCAGCCCACCCATCCCAACCTGGTCGCGCTGGGCACCATCGTGCGCCGCGAGGTGAACCGCATCCTGCGCATCTGGGGCCAGACCCTGATGCCGCCGGCGATCACCATGACCCTGTACTTCATGATCTTCGGCGGCCTGATCGGCTCGCGCGTCGGCACCATGGACGGCATCCGCTACATGGATTTCATCGTCCCCGGGCTGGTGATGATGAGCGTGATCCAGAACAGCTACGGCAACATCAGCAGCTCGTTCTTCGGCGCCAAGTTCGGCCGCCACGTCGAGGAGCTGCTGGTCAGCCCGATGCCGAACTGGGTGATCCTGGGCGGCTACGTCGCCGGCGCGGTGCTGCGCGGGCTGATGGTCGGCGCCATCGTGCTGGTGATCGCGATGTTCTTCACCCGCGTGCGGGTGCCGCACCCGCTGGCGACCATTGGCTCGGTGGCGCTGGGCGCGACCATCTTCTCGCTGGCCGGCTTCGTCAACGCGGTGTACGCCAAGAAGTTCGACGACATCGCGATCGTGCCCACCTTCATCCTCACCCCGCTGACCTACCTCGGCGGCGTGTTCTATTCGGTCAAGCTGCTGCCCGGCTGGGCCGAGGCAGCCACCCACCTCAATCCGATCTTCTACATGGTCAATGCCTTCCGCTACGGCCTGCTGGGCGTCTCCGACGTGCCGCTGGGCGTGGCCTTTGGGTTGATGCTGGGCTTCGCGGTGGCGCTCGCCGCACTCGGCCTGTGGCTGCTCAAGCGCGGGGTGGGGCTGCGCCACTGAACGCTTGCCGGAAGCGTGCGGGGCAGGGCACGAAACCTTTGCTGCGCCGCGTGCTTTGGGTGACCCGCAACCGCCGTTCGGGGTGGGCCTGTCGAACCACGGACGGCACCGCCACGCCCGTCGCGTCCGGATCAGTCCGGCAGCCGGAAGAACGCGCGGGTGGTGGCGGTGGTCGCCGCGGCGGTGGCTTCGACCGCCTCGCCGCGGTCGCGCGCCAGCTCCGCCACGATGTGCGGCAGGAACGCGGGTTCGTTGCGGCGGTCTTTCGGCATCGGTTTGAGCGTGCGCGGCAGCAGGTACGGCGCGTCGGTCTCCACCATCAGCCGGTGCGCGGGGATGTTGCGCACCAGTTCGCGCAGGTGCTGGCCGCGGCGTTCGTCGCACAGCCAGCCGGTGATGCCGATGTGCCAGTCGCGGTCGAGGTAGTCGAACAGCTCCTCGCGGCTGCCGGTAAAGCAGTGCACCACCGCCGGCCCGATCCGGCCCGCGAAGTCCTGCATCATCGCCAGGAAGTCGGCGTGGGCGTCGCGCTGGTGCAGGAACAGCGGCTTGGCATGGCCGGTTGCGGCGAGGTCGGCGGCGATCTGCAGCTGGCGTTCGAACGCGCGGCGTTGCGCCGGGCGCGGCGAGAAATCGCGGAAGTAGTCCAGCCCGCATTCGCCCACCGCCATCACCTCGGGCTGGGCATGCAGCGCGCGCAGTTCGGCGTCGCATTCCTCGGTGTATTCGGCCGCATGGTGCGGATGCACGCCGGCGGTGGCGAACCATTCGCCCGGCCGGCTGCGCGCCAGCGCCAGCACCTTCGGGTTGTGCTCGCGGCTGGCACCGGTGAGGATCGCGCGCGCCACCCCCGCGTCGCGCGCGCGCTGCCAGACCGCGTCGCGGTCGCGGTCGAAGCTGTCGTGGCTGAGGTTCAGGCCGATGTCGATGAGTTGCATGGTGCGATTTTAGCGAGAGTGCCCACGACGCCTGGAAGTAATCGCCGCCATGCCGTGCCTCGGCGGCGGGGTGCGTTTCGAGCGCGCCAAGGATGGCGCGCGGCCGCGCATCGAAGCTGGAGGCGGAGCCTGCGCGGCGAAGCGCACCCCGCCGACGGCGCACGGCCCACCCGAAGCAGGGGGCCATGCTCCCGTATCCTTTGCAGGTGAGTACCGCCGCATTCCCCATTGCCCCCCTGCTGCCCGACCTCCTCGCCGCGCTGGCCGCGCATCCACGGCTGGTGCTGGAGGCGCCGCCGGGCGCGGGCAAGACCACGCAGGTGCCACTGGCGCTGCTGGATGCGCCGTGGCTGGCGGGCCGCAAGATCGTGATGCTGGAGCCGCGCCGCGTCGCCGCGCGCGCGGCCGCCGGGTTCATGGCGAAACAGTTGGGCGAAGCGGTCGGACAGACCGTGGGCTACCGCATCCGCTTCGAGAACAAGGTCGGGCCGGCCACCCGCATCGAGGTCGTCACCGAGGGCATCCTCACCCGCATGCTGCAGGACGACCCGCTGCTGGAGGGCGTCGGCGCGCTGCTGTTCGACGAATTCCACGAGCGCCATCTCGCCGGCGACCTCGGCCTGGCGCTCGCCCTGGACGTGCAGGCCGGCGTGCGCGACGACCTGCGGCTGGTGGTGATGTCGGCGACGCTGGACGGCGCGCGGCTGGCCACCTTCCTCGATGCGCCGCGGCTGTCCAGCGCGGGGCGCAGCTTCCCGGTGGACATAGCGCACCTCCCGGCGCGCCGCGACGAGGCGCTGGAGCAC
>JBKBXH010000034.1:0-8146 GCA_046313655.1 Thermomonas sp.
CGCGGCCGGAAGGGCTGCGCGCGTTCGACGCCATCTACCTGCCCGCCGGCAACGGCCAGGCGGTGCCGCTGGCGGCGGTGGCGCGGATCGAACAGCGCAGCACGCCGCTGGCGATCGACCACCTCGGCCAGTTCCCGGCCACCCTGTTCTCGTTCGACCTCGCCAGCGGGGTGTCGCTGGGCCAGGGCGTGGCGGCGATCCAGCAGGCGGCGCAGGACGCACACCTGCCGGCCTCGGTGACCCTGAAGTTCCAGGGCGCGGCCAGCGCGTTCCAGGCCGCGCTGTCGAACCAGCTGTGGCTGCTGCTGGCGGCGGTGGCGACCATGTACATCGTGCTTGGCGTGCTCTACGAGAGCTACATCCACCCGGTCACGATCCTCTCCACCCTGCCCTCGGCCGGGATCGGCGCGCTGCTGGCGCTGATGCTGACCGGCAACGACCTGACCGTGATCGCCATCATCGGCATCATCCTGCTGATCGGGATCGTGCAGAAGAACGCGATCCTGATGGTGGACTTCGCGCTGGAAGCCGAGCGCACGCAGGGGCTGTCGCCGGAGCAGTCGATCCTGCAGGCGGCGCGGCTGCGCCTGCGGCCGATCCTGATGACCACCTTCGCCGCGCTGTTCGGCGCGGTGCCGCTGGTGATCGGCGGCGGCATGGGCGCCGAGCTGCGGCAGCCGCTGGGCATCACCCTGATCGGCGGGCTGCTGCTGTCGCAGCTGCTCACCCTGTTCACCACCCCGGTGATCTACCTCGCATTCGACCGCCTGTCCACGCGCGCCGCGGCCTGGCGCCAGCGCTGCCTTGACGCACGCCGGGAGCCGCAGGCGTGAGCGAGCGCGACCCCGCGAACGCAGCGCCCGGGCGGATGCCCGGCCACGTCGCGCCGCAGGTGCAGGCGGTAGGCTGGTCGCTGTCGGCGCTGTTCATCCGCCGCCCGGTGGCCACCAGCCTGCTGGCGCTGGCGCTGCTGCTGGCCGGTTTCATCGCGTTCCGCCTGCTACCGGTGGCGCCGCTGCCGCAGGTGGATTTCCCCACCATCACGGTCAACGCGAGCATGGCCGGGGCCAGCCCGGAGGTGATGGCGGCGACCGTGGCCACCCCGCTGGAGCGCAGCCTGGGCACCATCGCCGGCATCAGCCAGATGACTTCCAGCAGCAGCCAGGGCTCGACCCGGATCATCCTGCAATTCGAGCTGTCCAAGAACATCAATTCCGCCGCGCGCGAGGTGCAGGCCGCGATCAACGCCGCGCGCCCGCTGCTGCCCAGCGGCCTGAGCGGCAACCCGACCTACCAGAAGCTCAACCCCGCCGACGCGCCGATCATGATCCTGGCGCTGACCTCCGACACCTTGACCCGCGGCCAGATGTATGATGCCGCCTCTACCGTGCTGGCGCAGAAGATCTCGCAGCTGCCGGGGATCGGCTCGGTCAGCATCGGCGGCGCCGCGCTGCCGGCGGTGCGGGTAGACCTGGACCTGCCGGCGATCAACGGCATGGGCATGAGCCTGGAGCAGGTGCGGCAGGCGATCGCCAGCGCCAACGTCAACACGCCCAAGGGCGCGCTGGAGGACGGCCAGCGCCGCTGGCAGGTGGCCGCCAACGACCAGCTGGCGCTGCCGGCGCAGTACCAGCGCATCGTGGTGGCCTACAAGGACGGCCGCCCGGTGCTGCTGGACGCGGTGGCGCACGTGTACGAAGGCCTGCAGAACGCGCAGAACATGGGCCTGGCCAACGGCAAGCCGGCGGTGACGCTGATCATCTACCGCCAGCCCGGCGCCAACATCATCGACGCGGTGGACGGGGTGAAGGCGGCGCTACCGCAGCTGGCGGCCTCGATCCCCTCCGGGATCGACATGGCGATCATGACCGACCGCACCACCACCATCCGCGCCTCGCTGGCCGAGGTGGAGCGCACCCTGGTGCTGGCGGTGCTGCTGGTGGTGGCGGTGGTCTGGCTGTTCCTGCGCGATTGGCGCGCGACCCTGATCCCGGCGCTGGCGGTGCCGCTGTCGCTGGTGGGCACCTTCGCCGCGATGTGGCTGCTGGACTACTCGCTGGACAACCTGTCGCTGATGGCGCTGATCGTGGCCACCGGCTTCGTGGTGGACGACGCCATCGTGGTGGTGGAGAACATCATGCGCCACCGCGAGGACGGGCTGGCGCCGATGCAGGCCGCGCTCAAGGGCGCCGGCGAGGTCGGCTTCACCGTGCTGTCGATGAGCCTTTCGCTGGTCGCGGTGTTCCTGCCGGTGCTGTTCATGGGCGGGATCGTCGGGCGCCTGTTCCACGAGTTCGCGATGGTGCTGTCGGTGGCGATCGCGATCTCGCTGGCGGTGTCGCTGACGGTGACCCCGATGCTGGCCTCGCGCTGGCTGCGCGCCCCGCAGGCGGCGCAGGCGGCCACCTCCTCGCGCCTACAGCGCGCCTGGCAGGGCGTGCACGACGGCTACGCGCGCAGCCTCGGCTGGGCGCTGCGGCATCCGTGGCTGATGCTGGCGGTGTTCGCGGCCAGCATCGTGCTCACCGGCTACCTGTACGCGGTGGTGCCCAAGGGCTTCTTCCCGACCCAAGACACCGGCCTGCTGATCGGCCGCATCCAGGCCGACCAGTCCACCTCGTTCCAGAAGATGAGCGGCACCCTGGAGCGGGTGGTGGCGATCGCGCGGCGCAACCCCGCGGTGCAGAACGTGGTGGCCTTCACCGGCGGCGACACCAGCAACAGCGCCTTCATGTTCATGCAGCTCAAGCCGCAGGCGCAGCGCCCCGGCGTGCAGGCGGTGATGGGGCAGCTGCGGCGCGAGCTGTCGCACGTGGCCGGCATCCAGGCCAACATGTTCCCGGTGCAGGACATCCGCGCCGGCGGGCGGCCCTCGGCCGCGCTGTACGAATACACCCTGCAGGCCTCCGACCTCGGCCTGCTGCGGCAGTGGGAGCCGCGGGTGATGGAGGCGATCAAGCGCATTCCGGGGCTCAGCGACGTCAACACCGACCAGCAGGCCAGCGGCCTGCAACTGGCGCTGAAGGTGGACCGCGACGCCGCCGCGCGCTACGGCGTCGCCGTCTCCGCGATTGACAGCGCCCTCAACGATGCCTTCGGCCAGCGCATCGTCTCCACCATCTACGGCCCGCTGAACCAGTACCGGGTGGTGATGCAGGCCGACCCGCGCTACCGCGATTCCGCCGACGCGCTGCAGGGCATCTACCTGGTGAACGCCAAGGGCGGGCGCGTGCCGCTGGCGGCGCTGGCGCACGTGGAGCTGGCCAACACCCCGCTGTCGGTCAACCACCAGGGCCTGTTCGTGGCCTCCACCATCGCCTTCAACACCGATCCGGGGATCAGCCTCGGCCAGATGCAGCAGAAGATCGACGAGGCGATGGCGGCGATCGGCCTGCCATCCGACATCCAGGGCGGGTTCCAGGGCACCGCCAAGCTGTTCTCCGACACCATGCAGAACCAGCCGCTGTTCATCCTGGCCGCGATCCTGGCGATCTACATCGTGCTCGGCATGCTGTACGAGAGCACCCTGCACCCGCTGACCATCCTCTCCACCCTGCCGCCGGCGGGCATCGGCGCGGTGCTGGCCCTGATGCTGTTCGGCGCGGAGTTCTCGATCATCGCCCTGATCGGGGTGTTCCTGCTGATCGGGATCGTGAAGAAGAACGCGATCCTGATGGTGGACTTCGCGCTGCAGGTCGAACGCGAGCACGGGCTGGACCCGCGCGAGGCGATCTTCCGCGCCGCCACGCTGCGCCTGCGCCCGATCCTGATGACCACCCTGGCCGCGCTGTTCACCGCGCTGCCGCTGGCCTTCATCACCGGCAACGGCGCCGAGCTGCGGCAGCCGCTGGGCATCGCCATCGCCGGCGGCCTGATCGTCAGCCAGGCGCTGACCCTGTACACCACCCCGGTGATCTACCTCGAACTCGACCGCCTGCGGCATTGGGCCCTGCGCAAGCTGCAACGCCGCGCGCGCCCCACCGCCTCGCCGGAGCCGACCGCATGAGCGCCACCTTCCCGCATCGCCACCCCGCCCCGCGCCTTCCGAAGCGCCTACCGACGCGCCTGCTGGCGGGCCTACTGTCCACCCTGCTCGCCGGCTGCGCCGCCGGCGCGCTCACCCATCCGCCGCTGGAAACACCGATGCCGGCCGGCTACAGCGCGGACCACGCGCAGTGGCAGCCCGCGCAGGATTGGTCGGCGCAGCCGGCGGGCGCCTGGTGGCAGGTGTTCGCCGACCCCGAACTGGATGCCCTGCAGCAGCAGCTGGAGGCCCACAACCAGAGTCTGGCCGCGCAGTTGGCCGCCTACGACCAGGCGCAGGCGGCGGTGCGCCAGGCGCAGGCCAGCTACTGGCCGGCGCTCAACGCCAGCATCGGCGACACCCGTGCGCGCACCGCCATCTCGGCGGGCGTCAACGAACAGGCCAGCGCCGAGGTCACCGCCAGCTGGGTGCCCGACCTGTGGGGCAAGGTGCGCGAACAGGTGCGCGCGCAGCGCGCCAACGCGCAGGCCAGCGCCACCACCCTGCGCAACGTCCGCCTCAGCCTGCAGGCTACCCTCGCCCAGAGCTACCTGCAGCTGCGGGTGGTGGATGCCCAGCAGCGGCTGGCGCAGCAGGCGATGGACGATACCGGCAAGGCGCTGGAGCTCACCCAGAACCGCTACCGCGCGGGCGTGGCCACCGCCGCCGACGTCGCCAGCGCGCGCACCGCGCACCTGCAGGCGCAGACCAGCCTGACCGACCTCGGCGTCACCCGCGCGCAGCTGCAGAACGCGATCGCGGTGCTCGTCGGGCAGCCGCCCTCGGGCTTCCAGCTGGCCGCGCGCGACGCGTTGCCGGCGATCCCGGCGATCCCGCCCGGCCTGCCCGCGGACCTGCTGCAGCGGCGGCCCGACATCGCCACCGCGCGCGCGCAGGTGGAGGCCGCCAACGCGCAGGTGGGCGTCGCCAAATCCGCCTGGTTCCCCACCCTCACCCTTGGCGGCAGCGCCGGCCACAGCGCCACGCGCCTGGCCGATGTGTTCTCGGCGCCGGTGCTGTTGTGGTCGCTGGGCCCGCAGCTGGCCGCCAACCTATTCGACGGCGGCGCGCGCCGCGCGCAGGTGCGCAGCAGCGAGGCCGGCTACCGGCAGGCGGTGGCCAACTACCGGCAGGCGGTGCTGGCCGCGCTGCAGGGCGTGGAGAACCAGCTCGCCGCGCAGCGCATCCTCGCCACCGAAGCCGAGCAGCAGGCGCAGGTGGTGCAGGCCGCGGAGGACGCCCTGCGGCTGGCGCAAAACCAATACAAGGCGGGCCTTGCGCCCTACCTCAACGTGCTCACCGCGCAGTCCACCGCGATCAACACGCGCAACGCCGAGCTCACCCTGCGCAACCGCCGCTACGCCTCCGCGGTCGCGCTGGTGCAGGCGCTGGGCGGCGAATGGCAGGCCCCGCCGGGCACGCCAGCCACGCACTGAGGGCGCACTTGCCCCCGCCACCCCGGTGGGGGTAAGGTCGTGGCGGGAGATGGCATACCTCCCCGTGTCCAACCGCCGCAAGGCTGATGATGCCTACCAAACGCGCATGACCCGATGCGGTTTTGAGGCCTGAACCATCCGCCCGCACAAGGGCAACCGCCATCCCGCGCATGCGCAAGACAGCCACCTCACTCGAGGCCTTGCCATGTCCGGTTTGATGCATCCCCGCAATCCCCATCCCTCCTCCCCCACCATGCCCGCGCGCTCGCCGCAGGCCTATGGCAACAAGGCGCGCCGCCTGCGCGAGGCCGCCGAACGCCTGCTGGCGGGTGCCGACGTACGCATCGACGGCACCCGCGACAGCGACCTCCAGGTGCACGACGAGCGCGTGTTCGAACGCGTGTTCGCGCACGGCTCGCTGGGCTTCGGCGAGTCCTACATGGACGGCGACTGGAGCGCGCGCGACCTGCCCGGGTTGCTGACGAAGCTGCTGGGCGCACGCCTGGACGAACGCCTGCGCAACATCGGCACGCTGCTGCTGTGGGCGCAGGCGCGCTTCGTGAACATGCAGCGCGGCAAGCGCGCCTACGTGGTCGGCCAGCGCCACTACGACCTCGGCAACGACCTGTTCGCGGCCATGCTGGGCAAGCGCCTGGTGTACAGCTGCGGCTACTGGGCCGAGGCCACCGACCTCGACGCCGCGCAGGAAGCGAAGCTGGACCTGGTCTGCCGCAAGCTGCGCCTGCGCCCGGGCATGCGCGTGCTGGACATCGGCTGCGGCTGGGGCGAGGCGCTGAAGTTCGCGGCCGAGCGCTACGGCGTGCGCGGGGTGGGCGTCACCATCTCCCGGGAGCAGGCCGCGCATGCCAGCGCGCTGTGCGCGGGGCTGCCGGTGGAGATCCGCCTGCAGGACTACCGCGACCTGCACGAACCGTTCGATGCGGTGTTCTCGATCGGCATGTTCGAACACGTCGGCGCGCGCAACTACGCCACCTATTTCGAGGTGGTGCGGCGCTGCCTCGCCCCGGGTGGGCTGTCGCTGCTGCACACCATCGGCAGCAACCAGCCGCCGAACCGGCCGGACCCGTGGATCGAGCGCTACATCTTCCCGAACTCGCAGGTGCCCTCGATGAGCCAGGTCTCCGCCGCGCTGGAAGGGCGCTTCGTGGTCGAGGACTGGCACAACTTCGGCCCCGACTACGACCGCACCCTGCTGGCGTGGATGGCGAATTTCGATGCGGCCTGGCCGCGGCTGTCGCAGCACTACGACGAGCGCTTCCGGCGCATGTGGTGGTTCTACCTCTCGGCTTCGGCCGCCACCTTCCGCACCCGCCGCGACCAGCTTTGGCAGCTGACGCTCTCGGCCAAAGGCGTGCCGGGCGGCTACCGGGTGCCGCGCTGACGCCGGCGGCGGCGACCCGGATAATCGCGGTCGCGGCAACCGCCGCGACCTCCGGCCAGGGCCGCCCATGAGCCACCCTCCCCACCTCGCGCACGGCTGGAACGAGGCGCCGATGGCGCCCGACTGGCCGCCACTGCGGGTCGACGAAGCCGCAGCCGTGCTGGCGCGCTTTCCGCCGCTGTCGGCGCCGCTGCAGCTGCGCTGGCACAGCCCGCGACCGTTCTCGGCCGCGGCGCGGGTGGCCTGCGCGCAAGGCGAGATCTTCCTCAAGCGCCACCACGCGCGCGTGCGCAGCGCCGCGCAGCTGGCGGAGGAGCACGCCTTCATCGCGCACCTGCGCGCGCACGGCCTGCCGGTGCCGCGGGTGCTGGCGGATGCCGGCGGCCACAGCGCGATCGCGCTGGGCAAATGGACCTACGAGGTGCATGCCTTGGCCGAAGGCCTGGACCTGTACCGCGACGCGCCATCGTGGACGCCGCCGCTGTCGGCCGCGCATGCGCGCAGCGCGGGACGCATGCTGGCCCGCCTGCACCTGGCCGCACGCGACTTCCCGGCGCGCACGCGCAGCGCAAGTCTGCTGGTGGCCGACGCCGGCGTGCTGCGCGCGCCCGATCCGCTGGCCGCGATCGCGCAGGCCTGTAGCCGCCGCCCGGGCCTGGCCGAGGCACTGGCCACGCGCGACTGGGTGCGCGCGCTGGCGCCGCTGCTGCCCGCGCTGGCCACGCTGCAACCGCGGTTGGCGGCGCAACCGCTGGCGTGGACGCACGGCGACTGGCATGTCTCCAACCTGTTCTGGGACGGCCCCGGCGCGCAGGCCGAGGTGGCGGCGATCCTCGATTTCGGCCTGTGCGCGCCGACCTTCGCCCTGTTCGACCTTGCCACCGCGATCGAGCGCAATGCGATCGCCTGGCTGCAGCCGGATCCCGCCACCCGCGCCGTGTTCCCGGAGATCGCCAGCGCCCTGCTGGCCGGCTATGCCGAGCGGCTCCCGCTGGCCCGCGAGGACATCGCGCTGGTGGCCGACCTGCTGCCGCTGGTGCACCTGGATTTCGCGCTGTCGGAACTGGAGTACTTCCACGCCGTGCTGCGCCAGCCGGCGATGGCCGCGGTGGCCTGGCAGGATTTCCTGCTGGGGCATGCCGCCTGGTTCGCGCGCCCGCAGGCGCAGGCGCTGCTGCAGGCGATCCGCGGCGCGGGATGAGGCCGCGCTGGGGGCACGCTGGCCGGCGCGGGCCGGGCTGTGCTTCAATGTCGGCCAGAAGCGGGGGTGCCCCGCACAGGCCG
>JBKBXH010000035.1:0-8112 GCA_046313655.1 Thermomonas sp.
CGTTCATGGTTCGACAGGCTCACCACGAACGGGCGTCATCGGGTTCGCTGCGAACGACGGGCACTGCGGCCGCGACGAGCGGGTGTCATCGGGTTTGCCGCGAGCGGGTGTTGTCGGATTCGCCACGAATGGGCGTTGTCGGATTTGCCGCGGACAGGCGGCGGCAGGCTTGCCGGGAATGCGGGGTTTCCCGCGCGTTTTCGTGGCATCCCTGCGATGGTAGTGTCGCGCGCGATGCGCGCATGGGATTGGGAGTGGACGGCAGATGGCAGGTGAGCACGCGTTGACGACGGCAACGGGCGGCTGGCGGCGCTGGCGGCCGCGGCTGTCCAGCGAGGCCCTGCTGCTGCTCGCCAGCGGCTATTTCCTGCTGGTCATGAACGGCCCGTTCTGGGGCGCGGTGCAGGCCGCCACCGGCTCGGTGCGGGTCTGGCTGGCGCTGGGCGTGGCGGTGTTCGCGCTGCAGGCCTTCATCCTCGGGCTGCTGTGCTGGTGGAAGCTGGCGCGTCCGCTACTGGCGCTGCTGATGGTGGTGACCGCGCTGGCGCACTGGTACATGACCCGCTACGCGGTGGTGTTCGATACCGAGATGGTGCGCAACGTCCTGCACACCGACGTGGCGGAAAGCCGCGAACTGCTCTCGCTACGCATGCTGCTGCACGTGCTGCTGCTGGGCGTGCTGCCGGCGGCGCTGGTGCTGCTGGTGCGCACGCCCGCGCGCAGCTGGCGGCGCGGACTGCTGCTGCGCTCCGTGTTCCTGCTGGGCACGGCGCTGCTGACCGCGCTGGCGATCGGGGCCGCCTCGCAGGGTATCTTCGCGCTGATGCGCGCGAACAAGGCGCTGCGCTACCAGATCACCCCGGGCAACTACATCGTGGCACTGGTGAACGCGGTGAAGCCTTCGCAGAAGCTGGCCGGCCCGCGCCGGGTGGTCGGCGCGGACGCACACCGGCCGCAGGCGGCGCAGGCGCGCCGGCCGCGGCTGCTGGTGCTGGTAATCGGCGAGACCGTGCGTGGCGACCACTGGGGGCTGAACGGCTATGCGCGCCAGACCACGCCGGAGCTGGCGCGCCGCGACGTGGTGAACTTCCCCGACGTCACCGCCTGTGGCACCAGCACCGAGGTGTCGCTGCCGTGCATGCTGTCGCCGTTCGGCCGCGCCGGCTACGACCGCGACGCCATCCGCACCCACGAGTCGGTGTTGGACGTGGCCGCGCGTGCCGGCGTGCAGGTGCTGTGGCGCGACAACCAGTCCGGCTGCAAGGGCACCTGCGCGGGCGTGCCGACCCACACCATGGGGCCCGGCGATGCGCCGGGGCTGTGCGCGCAGGGGCGCTGCCTCGACGAGATCCTGCTGGCCGGGTTGCCGCAGGCGCTGGAGGCGATGCCCGGCGATGCGCTGGTGGTGCTGCACATGCTGGGCAACCACGGCCCCAACTATTTCGAGCGCTACCCGCCGCAGTACGCGCGCTGGACGCCGGTCTGCCGCACCGCCGAGCTGAGCCGCTGTGCGCGCCAGGACATCGTCAACGCCTACGACAACGCCATCCTCTATACGGACGCGGTGCTGGGTCGGCTGATCGACCTGCTGGCCGCGCAGCAGGGGCGCGACGCGGCCATGCTGTACGTGTCCGACCACGGCGAATCGCTGGGCGAATACGGCCTGTTCCTGCACGGCGCGCCGCACGCCGTCGCCCCGCGGGTGCAGCTGCACGTGCCGATGGTGCTGTGGTTCTCGCCCGGGTTCGCCGCCGATGCCGGGCTGGACGTGGCCGGCCTGCGCGCGCAGGCACCGCGCGAGGCCAGCCACGACGACCTGTTCTCGACCGTGCTGGGCGCATTCGATGTGCAGACCAGCGTCTACCGGCGCGACCGCGACCTGCTGGCGGCCTGCCGGCGCTGATCCCGCCTCCGCCGCCGCGCGTTCACGGGCGGCGCGAGGGAGGCATCAATGGCGGCGCTCGACCACCTGGCGGGCCAGCCGGGCCAGGGCCCCGGTCTCGATCGCCAGCGCGCCCAGTGCCGCCTGCATCTGCGCGGACAGCGCCTGCAGCCGGGCATGGCTGGCCGCGCTGCCGAGCAGAGCCGGGAAGGTCGCCTTGTCCTGCGCCTGGTCCTTGCCCGCGGTCTTGCCGAGGGTGGCGGCATCGCCTTCGATGTCCAGCAGGTCGTCGCGGATCTGGAACGCCAGCCCCAGCGCTTCGGCATAGCTGTCCAGCGCCGCGGCCTGCGCCGGCGCGGCCTGTCCGGCCAGCGCTCCCAGCCGCACCGCGCAGCGCAACAGGGCGCCGGTCTTGAGCGCGTGCAGGCGTTCCAGCGCGGGCAGGTCGATGGCGCGCCCGGTGGCGTCGATGTCCAGTGCCTGGCCGCCGCACATGCCGGCGACCCCGGCCGCGCGCGCCAGCTCCGCCAGCATCGCGATGCGCACGTCCGCTGCGAGCGGGGCAGTGGCGAGCTGCTCGAACGCCAGCGCCTGCAATGCATCGCCGGCGAGGATCGCGGTGGCCTCGTCGAACGCCACGTGCACGGTGGGCTGGCCGCGGCGCAGCGCGTCGTCGTCCATCGCCGGCAGGTCGTCGTGCACCAGCGAATAGCAGTGCACCAGTTCCACCGCCACTGCCGCCGCATCCAGCGCCGCATCGGCAGCGCCCAGCGCGCTGCCCGTGGCATACACCAGCAGCGGGCGCATGCGCTTGCCGCCGTTCAGCACGCCGTGGCGCATGGCCGCATGCAGGCGCCGCGGGTCTTGCGCGGGATCGGGCAGGGCGGCGTCCAGCGCGGCCTCCACCCGCGTGCGCCAGCGCGCCAGCGCGGCCTCAGTCATCGTCGTCGGTTTCGAACGGATTGGCCTGCTCCGGGCGCGCCGGATCGCTGAGCTGGCGCACCCGCAACTCGGCCTGCTCCAGCGCGGACTGGCAGCGTTGGTACAGGCTGACCCCGCGTTCGTACGCGGCCAGCGACTCCTCCAGCGACATGTCGCCGGCTTCCATCTTCGCCACCAGCTGTTCCAGCGCCTGCATCGACTGCTCGAAGTCGGCCACCGCCGAGGCGTCCTGCGTCTTGTCCTGCGCGGTGGGGTGTGCGATTGCCCGGGGGTCGGATGTCTTGGCCATGCCTGGAAGTTTACGCCGGTTCAGCCCGGCTCCGCCCACTGCAGGTGCGCGTCGTGCGCCCACAGCCAGTCCGCCAGCGGCGCCGCGAGGATGCCGTCGCCGGCGGCCAGCAGGGTGCCATCGGCGGCGGACAGCAGCGGCAGGCGCTCGCGTCGCCACGGCGGCAGGCCGGCGGCCTGCAGCAGGTGCTTGAGGGCATGCGAATGCGTCCGGCCCGGCAGGCGGATGCGTTCGCCGCCGCGGCGGGCATGCACGCGCAGCGGTGCATCGAAGCCCGCGCTGCCGTGCAGGTGGAGGACGTCGCCGGTGGGCAGCGACAGCGGCGTGCGGCCATCCCAGCATGCCTCCCATTGCGGGGGCAGCGGCGTGTGCAGCGGGCCGGCATGCAGCCGGTCGCGCCAGCGCTGCAGGCGCGCGCCGTGCCAGTCGATGCGCGGGTTCGCGTCGCGCGGGGCGTCCAGCAGCTCGCGGTCGATCCGCGCCACCGTCTGTCCGGGCAGCGGCGGCAGCCCGAGCGCGGTGATCCAGTGGCGCAGCACGCGTGCGCGCCGGGCCGGCGCCAGCGCGCGCAGGGCGTCCGCGTCCAGGGTGTCCGGCGCCAGCCGCAGGCCCGCCAGCAGCGTCGCGTCGTCGGTATCCAGCAGGTCGGCCGCCTGCGCGGCCAGGGTGGCGCTGCGGGCCAAGTTGGTGGAGGCCTGCGGCCAGCGCCGTTGCAGCAGCGGCAGCACCTGCCGGCGCAGGAAATTGCGGTCGAAGCTGGGGTCGGCATTGGCCGGATCGTCCAGCCAGTGCAGGCCCGCGGCCCGCGCGTGGGCGGCCAGCGTCGCGCGCGGCAGCTCCAGCAGCGGACGCCACAGCCAGCCGCGCGCGTAGGGGCGCCAGGCGCGCATCGCCGCGAGTCCGTCCACTCCCGAGCCGCGCAGGGCGCGCAGCAGGAAGGTCTCGGCCTGGTCGTCGCAGTGGTGCGCCAGCACGAGGATCTCATCGTTCTGCAGCGCCTGCGCGAACGCCGCATGCCGGGCCGCGCGCGCCGCGCCTTCGCGGCCGAGGCCGGAGCCCGGGTCCACCTCCACGCGCACGACTTGCAGCGGCACCCCGAGCCCGGCGCAGACCGCCTGGCAATGCGCGGCCCAGGCGTCGGCCTCGGAATGCAGGCCGTGGTGGACGTGCAGCGCGCGCAGGCCGCGCGCGCGCAGCGCCGGCAGCACCGCCAGCCGGTGCAGCAGCACACTTGAGTCCATGCCGCCGCTAAAGCCCACCAGCAGCGGGCCATCCCGGGGCGGGGCCGGCAGCGCGAGGGACATGGGGGGCGGGTGCTCCATCGAAGGCCCCGCGCCCGCGCCGGAGCGCGGGGCCGCGGGGATCACTCGGTCTCGATCCGGATGCCGCCGACGATCCCGGCGGCGATGTTGTACACGAAGGCCTGGATCACGCCGCCGATGAAACCGAAGATCCCGTACAAGATCGGCAGCACGATGATGCCCAGGAACCCGCCCGCCATCGCGCCGCCACCCCCATGGCCCAGCGCGCTGCCGAACAGCGCGCCCAGCAGGCTGCCGAACAGGAAGAACAACACGCCGGCCAGCAGGCCGAACGCGGCCGCGATGATGGCCGCGATCTTGCCGGCCGACAGCACGTCGATACGCTTGATGATCATTGAATCCTCCCCAACGCCGGCGGATTGCCGGCCCGGGTAATCTAGCAAAAGCGGCTGGCGCGGCTTATCCGCGACGACGCGCGCTACCGACAGACGCGCGGCCTGCTCATGCAGGCCGGCCGGCCAAGTTGGCGTCGCAGGCCAACCCTGCCGCTCAGGCGGCGTGGATCTCGTAGGCGCCGTAGCCGCGTAGACGGCGATAGCGGTTTTCCAGCAGGGACTCCATCGACACCGCGTCCAGCGCGTCCAGCTCGTTCAGCAGGACCGCCTTCAGGCGCCTGGCCATCTGCACCGGATTGCGGTGGGCGCCGCCGATCGGCTCGCGCACCACCTTGTCCACCAGGCCCAGCCCGTGCAGGCGCTTGGCGGTCATGCCCAGTTGTTCGGCGGCATCCTTGGCCTTGGCCGCGTCGCGCCACAGGATCGAGGCGCAGCCTTCCGGGCTGATCACCGAGTAGGTGCTGTATTCCAGCATCAGGGTGCGGTCGCCGACGCCGATCGCCAGCGCGCCGCCGCTGCCGCCTTCGCCGATCACGGTGCACACTACCGGCACGCGCAGTTCGGCCATTTCCAGCAGGTTGCGGGCGATGGCCTCGGATTGGCCGCGTTCCTCGGCATCGATCCCGGGCCACGCGCCGGGGGTGTCGATGAAGGTGAGGATGGGCAGGCCGAAGCGTTCGGCCAGCTTGAACAGGCGCAGCGCCTTGCGGTAGCCCTCGGGCTTGGGCATGCCGAAATTGCGCTTGACCTTGGATTTGGTGTCGCGGCCTTTCTCGTGCCCGACCACCACCACCGCGCGGCCGTCGATGCGGGCCAGGCCGCCGACGATGGCGTTGTCGTCCGCGAACGCGCGATCGCCGGCCAGTTCCTGGAACTCCTCGCAGATCACCTTCAGGTAGTCCAGCGTGTACGGCCGCTGCGGGTGGCGTGAGAGCTGCGAGACCTGCCACGGGGTGAGGTCGCGGAAGATCGTCGCGGTGCGCTTGCGCAGCTTTTCCTGCAGCGCGCGCACTTCTGCGTCGATGTTGAGCGCCGGGCCGGTGCTGGCCTGCCGCAGTTCCTGGATCTTGGCTTCCAGGTCGGCGATCGGCTGCTCGAAGTCGAGGTAATTCGGATTCATCCGGCGAAGTTTAGCGCAGCCGGGGCACCGTACCGAGCCGGACGGTGGGGTGGGTCAGGCGCTCGCCCAGGGCCGCGCCAGCTGCACGTTGACCCCGCTCACCCCGGGCAGGCTGCGCAGCAGGCCGGGCAGATCCGGCTCCAGCCGCAGGCCACGCCCGCCGTTCAGCAGCAGGCGGCCGACGCCGGCCGCGGTGGTGGCCTCCAGCAGCACCGGGATCGGCCCGGCATGCCGCTTCAGCACATCCTCCAGCCGCGGCAGCGCCTCCGCCACGCGCAGGTCCAGGCGGATGGCGATGCGCTGCGCCTGCTGCTGGCAGATCTGCGTGAAGTCCCAGCAGCGGGTGGCGCGCAGCGAGAAGCCGCCGTTGAATTCGTCCTCGCGCAGGCCGCCTTCCACCACCAGGATGCGGTCGCGGGTGAGCAGCGGCGCGAACTGGGTCCACTGTTCGCCGAAGAAACCGCACTCGATGCGTCCGCGCCCGTCCTCCAGCTGCACGAAGGCCTGGGAATCGCCGCGCTTGCGCATGCCGATCACCTGGCCGGCCACCACCGTCTGCACCATCGGCCGCCAGCTGCGACCCTCCTGCGGGCGATTGCCGCGGGAGCCGGCTTCCCAGAGCGCCTCCAGCATCGACAGGTCGTGCCCGACCAGCTTCTGCACGTCCTCGCGGTACGGGTCCATCGGGTGGCCGCTGAGATAGAAGCCCAGCGTGTCGCGCTCGCCCTGCAGGCGCTGCGCCAGCGGCCATTCGCCGGTTTCCGGAAGCTCCACCCGGATCTCGCTGCCACCGCCACCGCCGCCGAACATGTCGAACATGCCGGCCTCGCGGTTCTTCGTCATCTGCTCGGTGGCCTTCAGCGCCTCCGGCAGTTGCAGCATCAGCGAGGCGCGGTTGACCGCCAGCGCATCCATCGCGCCGGCGTGGATCAGTGCCTCCAGCGTGCGCTTGTTGAGTCCGGCGGCGGACACGCGCTGGCAGAAGTCGAGCAGGTCGCGGAATGCGCCGCCGTTCTCGCGGGCGGCCACGATCGCCTCGCACACGCCCTGGCCGACGCCTTTCACCGCGCCGAGGCCGTAGCGGATGGTGCGCGGATCGGTGGCGACGAACATGAAGCCGGAATGGTTCACGTCCGGCGGCAGCACGGCCAGGCCCAGGCCGCGCGCCTCGTCGAGGAAGCCCACCACCTTCTCGGTCTTGTCCATGTCCGAGGACAGGGTGGCCGCCATGAACTCGGCCGGGTAGTGCTTCTTCAGCCACGCGGTCTGGTAGGCGACCAGCGAGTACGCGGCGGCGTGCGACTTGTTGAAGCCGTAGCCGGCGAACTTCTCCATCAGGTCGAAGATCTCGTCGGCCTTGGCCGCGCCGACCCCGTTCTTCGCCGCGCCCTCGCGGAACATCTCGCGGTGCTTGGCCATCTCGGCCGGGATCTTCTTGCCCATCGCGCGGCGCAGCAGGTCGGCGCCGCCCAGCGAGTAGCCGCCGACGATCTGCGCCATCTGCATGACCTGCTCCTGGTAGACCATGATGCCGTAGGTCTCCTGGAGCATGGCCTTGGTGCGCGGGTCTGGGTAGTCGAATTCCTCGGTGCCGTGCTTGCGCGCCACGAACGACGGGATCATCTCCATCGGGCCGGGGCGGTAGAGCGCGTTCAGCGCGATCAGGTCCTCGAAGCGGTCGGGTTTCGCGTCCTTCAGCGCGCGCCGCATGCCGGCGGATTCGAACTGGAACACCGAGCCGGTGTTGCCGTTGGCGAACACGTCGCGGTACACGCTGGCGTCGTCCAGCGGGATGGTGGCGATGTCCACCGGTTCGGCGCCCTCGTGCGCGCGGCGTGCGTTGATCGCCTTCACCGCCCAGTCGATGATGGTGAGCGTGCGCAGGCCGAGGAAGTCGAACTTCACCAGGCCCACCGCCTCGACGTCATCCTTGTCGAACTGCGTCACCGGGTTCTTGCCCAGCGTGCCGTGGTCGTGTTCGGCGAACAGCGGGCAGAAGTCGGACAGCGGTGACGGCGCGATCACCACGCCGCCCGCGTGCTTGCCGGCGTTGCGGGTGAGGTCCTCCAGCTGCAGGGCGAGGTCGATCAGGTCGCGGACGTCGTCCTCGGCCCACCCGGCGCCCTCACGGCGGAGCCCCTCGATCAGGGCGGGATGGTCGGCGGTGTTGTGGCCGACCAGTGGGGGAGTCTGGTTGAACACGTCGTGGGTGCTGGACATCG
>JBKBXH010000036.1:0-3648 GCA_046313655.1 Thermomonas sp.
ACTCTCTGCGCGCTCGCTGCACCGCATCCTGCGCGTGGCCCGCACCATCGCCGACCTTGCCGGCAGCGACGCCATCGACACCCAGCACCTCACCGAGGCCATCGGCTACCGCAAGCTGGAGCGCGGACGCGACCGCGTGGCGGCATAACCGCGTGCACGCCGGTCAGCGCGGCCACACCCTGCGGTTGGGATCGAACTCCGACTCGACCAGCGTCCCGGCGCGCGGCCCGAAGCCGCATACCAGGAGCGGGCTCTGCGCGTAGTGGATCATCCCGAAGGCCCGCTCCAGATCGACCTCGTTGATCGCGCTGGTGACGAACGGCCCCAGCCCGGCCTGGGTCGCGCACAGCTGCAGGGTTTGCGACAGGTGTCCGGCGTCGAGGACGCAGACCCGATAGGCCTTGGCGTGGTTGCGGTACTTCCAGAAATTGCGATGGAAGCGCGGAGCCAGCACGCACAGCACCGCGGCATCGGCGAAGAACGCCTGCCCGGCCACCGCGATCTGCGCGAACGCGCGAAGGCTCTCGCTGCTCCATGCGGCGGCCGTCTCGCCGGGCGGCAACGCGCGCGTGCCGACATCGCCCGCCACGGGAGCCGCGACCTGCGGGACCACGGCCAGCAGGGCGTGCTCCTCCGCACGATAGCGATACAGGCCCGGGGCCAGCCCCTGCACCCGCTGCACGATCAGGAAGCATTCCACCGGATGCAGCGCACCGCCCGACGGACTGGTGCGCTTGATGACCTCGAATCCCGGGGCGGGCCGGCCACTTCCGCGCCGGCCGAAGGTGCGGGCCATGATCCCGGAAAACACATCCAGCGGGAGGCTGGCCTGCGGGTCGTAATTGCGGCAGGTGGTCCGTGCATCCAGCAAGGCGTCGAATCCGTCGCCGGCGGGACGCGGCAGGACATGCAATGGCGCGCCTTCGGGAACCGGACCCTCCGACGGCGGCGGAAGCCCACGTTGCCGCAGCAGCCCCTCGTTGCTGTCCAGCCCCTGCTCGGCCATGCCCGCAGGCCCGTCGATGGCCTCCCAGCGCGCGGCGATGTGCGCGACCGCCGCCGGCGGATGCCAGCCCTGCGCCCGGAACTCGGCATCCGCCAGTGTCTCTCCCTGCGTCGCCGGCTCGTGCAGCAGCAGCTGCATCGCCAGCAGTGCGGCCACCGCCTCCGCGCCAAAACGCGCCTCCAGGTCGTCACGCGCGATCCAGTCCACCGGCCCAACCGCGCCCAGCAAGGCAACGTATGCCGGGTTGATCTCGATGGCGGCCCCTAGATGCGGGGCATGCGCGAACCAGGCCAGCCGGCTGACCACCCCGGTGCCACCGGCCAGCAGATCATCCAGCTGGAAGGTCGCCAGCTCGCGCGGCTCCAGCCATACCACCGCACATCGCCTGACCCGCATCCGCCCCTCCGGTTCGATGGATCGCGGTGCTATTGTCCGGTCTCCAACCAACAGGGGATACCCGCATGGCAACCGGAGACAAGCTTCCGCCCGCCGGCCTGCACCCGCAGCTGGTCAAGCGGCTGCTGGACAACCTGGAAAGCAACGCCGCCTTCCGCACGCTGTTCCAGCAATCGCCCGAGCAGGCGCTGCGGTCGATCGGCTATACCGCGCCGGTGGGATGCTTGCAGCTGCGGGAAGGCGCCACGCTCGCTTCGCCTGAGCAGATCCGTGCCCAGCGGACTAAGCTCGAAGAGGCGATGACGGGCATCCAGAAGGCCGACTGCGTGTTGGAAGCGCAAGAAGGGTACTGATTGAAGCGGGGCCGGACACAGCACGGCCCCGCTTCTCTCGAGATCACCTCGTCGTTGCCTCAGGCCGCGCCTGATCCGCCAGGAGTGTGGCGTTGAGGAACCGCAGCACCTCGGCTGTGGTGCTCTCGGTCACGATGCGCCCACGGTGGGACGCCAGCCATTCCGCCTGCGCACGGGCGATGGCCTCATCGCCCGCCGCCTGCGCGGCGCGCTGCAATGCCCAATGCACCGCGACCAAGGCGGTGTCCTTTTCTGCCAGGGCCTGCAGGCGCGCGACCGCCGCCTGCGGCTTGCCGGCCAGCCGCTCCTGCTCGGCCAGCACCACCTGCCGCAGCTGCGCAACGGTGGGGTAGTCGCGCAAGATGTCGCTGCCTTCGGTCCTCCGCAGCGCCTCCGCCACCCCGGCGCGGTCACCGAGACACGCCGCCAACAGGCCGGCGTAAAGCCGCAACTCGACGGAATACGGCGGGTACAGGGCATTACTGCGCACGCCATTGGCATCGATGGCTGCCAACAGCTTTGCCAGCGCCTGTCGTGCATCGCCCTGATGTGCAAGAACAGCCAGCGTGGCCACGGCGGCGCGGGCGCGACCGGAGTCCAGCACATCGTCATCGGCCTCGGCCTTGGCCTGCCAGTCGCCCGCGGCCGCCGCCGCGCGGGCCGGATCATGGCGGATCGTCCACGTCATCACGGCCGCATCACCCTGCCAGCCATCGCGTCCGGCAGCACTGCCGAAGTAGATCTGGTCTGCCTCCCGGAATTGCCCGCGCAGCTCCAGCGCGCGCGCGTACATTTCAGCCCAGCCCGAGAATCCACCGGCGCGGCTGGCGCGGAACTCTGCCAAAGCCGCGTCATATCGTTCCTGCCCAAGGAGATAGGTTGCCAGACTGTAGCGGGAAAGGGAGGCTCGCTCGTTCTGCGGCTTGATCGCCCGCCGCGCCATCGCCTCGGCCGCGCGGAAATCGTTGCGCTGGTGCCAGAGGTTGCTCGAGAGCCGGCCGATGATCTGGTAGTCGTCCGGATACAGCGCCAGGTATTCCTCGGCCTTGCGGAAATAGACCTGCGGGGCGTCGTGCTGCATCAGCATCAGCTCGACCATCTGGCGCTCCTGCGGCGACAGCCGCTGCGGGATCGCCAGCGCCTTGCGCCACTCCTCACGCGCCTGCGCGACTTCGCCCAGCGAGGCATGCAGGCGCGCCATGTCGGCATGCGCCAGCGCGAAATCCGGGTCCAGCTGCAGGGCGCGCCGGTACATGCCCAGCACCTGCTCGCGGTCGCCGGTGGTGGCGGCCAGCCGGCGCGCGACCGCGAATGCCTTCAATGCATCGAGGCTGGGGGTGGCGACGTTCGGCAGCGGCACCGAGGTCTTCTGCACGTTCTGCAGGGCCTCGCCGAGCTTGGCGCGCAGCTGGTCGGTGACGTCGTCGATGGAGCCGAGCGCGGACTCCACGCCCTTGCCGTCCGCCGAGACCGCGTACACGGTGGTCTGGGTGTACGGATCGATGACCTCGGCGCTCACCCGCAGGCGCCCGCCCACCTCCGAGACCGTGGGCAGCAGCAGCGCGCGGGCGCCGTCGCGCAGCGCGATCTCCGAGCCGAGCATGCGGTCCACCTGCACGTCCGGCTTGCGCTGCATCCGCTGCAGGGTGTCGCGCACCTTGAGGTCGCTGAGCACGTTGACGTAGCGCGACTGTTCCAGGCTGATCCGGAACGCCTGCTCCAAGGCATCGTCCAGGCGCGCATCGCCGGTGAGGTTGCGCAGGTCGCCCACCACCACCCAGTCGCGCTCGTTGAACGCGATGGCCGGCTTCGGCTGGCCCAGGAACCACGCGCCCAGCGCGATGCAGGCCACCAGGAAGACCTCCGCGGCCAGCGCCGCCGGCCGCCGCCACA
>JBKBXH010000036.1:3658-8080 GCA_046313655.1 Thermomonas sp.
AGGTCGCGCCAGGCCTTGGGGGTGTGCGCAGGCATGCGCAGCGCGGCCAGGCCGGGCTCGCCGACCTCGTACACCTCCTGGGCCTCGGGCACGCCCTTGAAGCGCCAGCGCCCATAGGACTTCCACACCAGCAGCTCGCCGCGTTCGCCCAGCTCGCGCGCGGCGCGGTGCGCCAGCGGCTCGGCGGTCGCGGACAGCAGAATCTGGCCGGGCCGCGCCAGCGCCATCAGACGCCCGGCCAGCGGCTTGGCCAGGCCTTCCACTTCCAGCGGCTTGGCGCCCATCCGCACCGCGTCCGGGCTGTTCTCCCACAGCAGGACTTCGCCCACGTGCAGGCCGGCGCGCGCCTGCAGCGGCTGCTTGAGCTGCATCTGCCGCCCGAGCTCGCGCAGGCCGCGCGCATAGTCGAGGGCAAAGCCGAGGCCGTCGATCGGGCGTTCGAACAGCAGCAGCAGCCCGTCGCTGCGGTCGATCAGCCGCCCGCGCCAGCGCTGCTGTAGCTCCAGCACCAGGCGGTCGTGCGCGCGGAACAGGGCCGCGGCCGGCGCATCGCCGAGGCGCTCCACCAGCTGGGTGGAGTCCACCAGGTCGGTGAGCAGCAGGGTGCGGACCTGCGGGGCATGGGCCGCCTGATCCATCGCCGCGGGCTCAGTCCAGCCACTCGACATGGCCGCCGCCGCGGCGCTTGGCGCGGTAGAGCGCGCGGTCCACGCGGGCGTAGCACTGCTCCCAGCTCGGCGCTTCCTGCGGGCCGACCAGGCAGGCACCGATACTGAGGGTGGCCATCTGCGGCGGCTTGCTATGCATGCGTTCCAGCATGCGCGCGCTGTCGGCGATATAGCCGGCGATGCGCTTCGCCTCGTCGCGGCCCTGGCCCTGCAGCAGCAGGCAGAACTCGTCGCCGCCGAGGCGGCAGGCGACATCGTCCTTGCCGGCCACCGCGCGCAGCAGGTTGGCCACGCCCTGCAGCACGCGGTCGCCCACCAGGTGGCCGTGGGTATCGTTGATCGCCTTGAAGCGGTCGCAATCGAGCAGGATCAGCGCGTGCCCGGCGAGCATGCCCTCGCCCCGCAGCCATTCCAGGTGCTGCAGGAACCCGCGCCGGTTGGCCAGCCCGGTGAGCTCGTCGGTGCGGGTCAGCACTTCGGTCTGGTCTAGTCGGTGACTGGTGGAGCGCAGCGCATCCAGGGTGTCCTGCAGCTCCTGGTTGCGCCGGCGCAGGCGGCCGATCAGCGCCTGCTCGTTCAGCACCACGCGCATGATCGCGCGGCGCAGGAATTGCGCCAGCAGGTGTGGATCGCGCTCGGCCAGGGTCTCGAATTCGCCGCGGCCCAGCTCCAGCAGTGCGCTGTCCTCCAGCACCAGCGCGTCCGCGCTGCGCGCGTGGTCGCCGATCAACAGGCCCAGCTCGCCGAAGAACGCGCGTTCGCCCAGCCGCTTGCTGATCAGGTCGTCGCCGAAATCCAGCTCCACCGCGCCGTTGGCGACCACGAACATGGCATCGCCGGCATCGCCGCGGCGGAACAGGTGCTGGCCGGCCGCGACCTCGCGCGGGCGCGCGACCTGCGCGAACAGCGCGTACTCGCGCGGCTCCAGCGCCGACGCGCCGGACTCTTCCGCGATCCGTGCCTTGCCGATGGTCCCCACTGCGGCCACGTTTTCCCCTGTTCCGCTCGCCTATTCAGGCGCAGACAGGATACCACCGCCGGGCGCATTGCAAGCCCCGGCGGCGGGGATCTCAGGCCGCGACGCGATCGCCGTGGAACTGCTCCTCCTCGGTGCTGCCCTTGAGCGCGACGGTGGCACTGTGTTGGCCCTGGATGGTCTGGGTGAGCGCATCGAAATAGCCCGTACCGACCTCGCGCTGGTGCTTGACCGCGGTGAAGCCGCGCTCGGCGGCGGCGAACTCCTTTTCCTGCAGCTCGACGAACGCGCTCATCTGCCGGCGCGCATAGCCGTGCGCGAGCTCGAACATGCCGTAGTTGAGCGCGTGGAAGCCGGCCAGGGTGATGAACTGGAACTTGTAGCCCATCGCGCCCAGCTCGCGCTGGAACTTCGCAATCGTGGCGTCGTCCAGGTGCTTCTTCCAGTTGAACGAGGGCGAGCAGTTGTAGGCCAGCAGCTTGCCGGGGAACTCGCGGTGGATGGCCTCGGCGAACTTGCGCGCGAACGCGAGGTCCGGCTTTCCGGTCTCGCACCACACCAAATCGGCGTACGGCGCGTAGGCCAGGCCACGACTGATCGCCTGCTCCAGCCCCTTGCGGGTCTTGAAGAAGCCCTCCACGGTGCGCTCGCCGGTGCAGAACGGACGGTCGTTGTCGTCCACGTCCGAGGTCAGCAGGTCGGCGGCCTCGGCGTCGGTGCGGGCGACGATCAGGGTCGGCACGCCCATCACGTCGGCGGCCAGGCGCGCGGCGGTGAGCTTCTCGACCGCCTCGCGGGTCGGCACCAGCACCTTGCCGCCCATGTGCCCGCACTTCTTCACGCTGGCCAGCTGGTCCTCGAAGTGCACGCCAGCGGCGCCGGCCTCGATCATCGCCTTCATCAGCTCATGGGCATTGAGCACGCCGCCGAATCCGGCCTCGGCGTCGGCCACGATCGGCTGCAGGAAGTCGATCGAATCGTCGCCCTCGGCATGGTGCAGCTGGTCCGCGCGCAGCAGGGTGTTGTTGATGCGCTTGACCACCGCCGGCACCGAGTTGGCCGGGTACAGCGACTGGTCGGGGTACATCTCGCCGGCGAGGTTGGCATCCGCCGCGACCTGCCAGCCGGACAGGTAGATCGCCTTCAGCCCGGCCTTGACCTGCTGCATGGCCTGGTTGCCGGTGAGCGCGCCGAGCGCGTTGACGAAGTCCTCGGTGTGCAGCGACTTCCACAGCTTCTCCGCGCCGAGCCGCGCCAGCGAGTGCTCCACGTGCACGGTGCCGCGCAGGCGCACCACGTCCTCGGCGGAATAGGTGCGGGTGATCCCGGCCCAGCGCGGGTTGTTGGCCCAGTCCAGCTTCAGTTGCTCGGCGGTCGGCAGGGTGTGCTTCATGGCGGTGTCCTTGGTGGGATGCGGTGGTGTTCGTGCCCGTCGCGCGCGGCGAACGGGCGCAGGGTTCAATCCAGCCGTTCGTAGGCCGGCAGGGTCAGGAACGGGGCGAGTTCCTCGGCGTGGGTGAGGCGGTCGAGGATCCCGATCGCCTCCGCCACCCGGCTCGCGCCCGGCAGGCCGGACTGCGCGTGCAGGCGGCTGGGCAGCGCGATCAGGGCCCGTTCGAACAGGGCGAAATCGACCGGGGTGCCGTCGTCCAGCGCCAGCGCCTCGCCGCCGTCGTCGGCGTGGTGCAGCCATTGCCACAGCTGCGCGCGCGCGATCTCGGCGGTGGCGGCGTCCTCCATCAGGTGGTGGATCGGCACGCAGCCGTTGCCGTCCAGCCACGCCGCGAGGTAGCGCACGCAGACCTCGACATTGCCGTCGAAGCCGGCGCGGGTGATGGTGCCGCGGCAGGGCTGCAGCAGGTCGGCGGCCTCCACGTGCACGTCAGCGCGCGCGACGTGCAGCTGGTTCGGCCCGGGCATGCGCGCGTCGAACACCTCGCGCGCCAGCGGCACCAGCGCCGGGTGCGCGACCCAGGTGCCGTCGTGGCCGGCGCTGGCCTCGCGCAGCTTGTCCGCGCGCACCCGCGCCAGCGCCTCGGCGTTCGCCTGCGCATCGTGCGCGATCGGGATCTGCGCGGCCATCCCGCCCATCGCGTGCGCACCGCGGCGGTGGCAGGTCTGGATCAGCAGCTCCGAATACGCGCGCAGGAACGGCTGCACCATCGTCACCTGGCCGCGCTCGGGCAGCACCCGGTCGCAGTGCCGGCGCAGGGTCTTGATGTAGGAGAAGATGTAGTCCCAGCGCCCGCAGTTGAGGCCGACCACCCGCCCCTTCAGCGCGTGCAGGATCTCGTCCATCTCGAACGCGGCCGGCAGCGTCTCGATCAGCACGGTGACCCGGATCTGCCCGCGCGCCAGCCCGAGCGCGTCCTCGACGTGGGCCAGCACCGCGTCCCACAGCGCGGCCTCCTCCATCGACTCCAGCTTGGGCAGGTACAGGTAGGGCCCGCGGTCGCGCGCGGCCAGCGCCCGTGCGTTGTGGAAGCAGAACAGCCCGGCGTCGAACAGCGCCCCGGCCAGGCGCGCGCCGTCCACCCGCACGTGCTTCTCGTCCAGATGCCAGCCGCGCGGGCGCACGATCAGCACCGCCTGCTCGGCTTCCGGCTTGAGCGCGTAGTGCTTGCCGTTGCCGGCGGTGAACGCCAGGGTGCCGGCGACCGCGGCGCGCAGCGCCTGCTGGCCGGCCACGAGGTTGCCCCAGGTCGGCGCGGTGGAGTCCTCGAAGTCGGCCATGTAGCAGTTGGCGCCCGAGTTGAGCGCGTTGACCACCATCTTCGG
>JBKBXH010000037.1:0-8079 GCA_046313655.1 Thermomonas sp.
GGCGTGCTCCGGCAGCGCCACCTCGGGGAAGTTGACCGCCGACAGGGTGCTGCCGTTGTCGCTGTAGCGCACCAGCTTGGCCGCCACCTCGGTGCCGATGTTGTCCTGCGCCTCCAGCGTGCTGCCGCCCACGTGCGGGGTCAGCAGCACGTTGTCGAAGCCGCGCAGGCGCGATTCGAAGCCGGGCCCGTTGGCTTCCGGCTCGGCCGGGAACACGTCCACCGCGGCCCCGGCCAGGCGGCCCGTGGCCAGCGCATCGGCCAGCGCATCGATCACCACCACGCTGCCGCGCGAGGCGTTGATGAGGTGCGCACCCGGTTTCATCCGGCCGAGCTTCTCCGAACCGATCATCCACTGCGTCGCCGGGGTCTCCGGCACGTGCAGGGTCACCACGTCGGCGCGCGCCAGCAGGTCGTCCAGCCCGGCGGCCGGCTGCGCGTTGCCCAGCGCCAGCTTGGTCTGGATGTCGTGGAACAGCACGCGCATGCCCAGCGCCTCGGCCAGCACGCCGACCTGGGTGCCGATGTGGCCGTAGCCGATGATCCCCAGCGTCTTGCCGCGCACCTCGTGGCTGCCGGCGGCGGATTTGTCCCAGACCCCGCGGTGGCACTGCGCGTTCTTCTGCGGGATCCCGCGCATCAGCATCACCGCCTGTGCCACCACCAGTTCGGCCACGCTGCGGGTGTTGGAATAGGGCGCGTTGAACACCGGGATGCCCGCCAGTTCGGCCGCGTCCAGGTCCACCTGGTTGGTGCCGATGCAGAAGCAGCCGACCGCGATCAGGCGCCTGGCCTCGGCCAGCACGTCGACGGTCAGCTGCGTGCGCGAGCGGATGCCGATGATGTGGGCCTGGGCGATGCGCTCCTTGAGCGTGTCTTCCGGCAGCGCCTTGGCGTGGGTCTCGATCTGGGTGTAGCCGGCCGCGCGGAAGGCCTCCACCGCGCTGGCGCTGATGCCTTCCAGCAGCAGCACGCGGATGTCCTGTTTCGGGAACGAGGTCTTCTTCTTCGGCGGCATGGCGGCGTGCGGGCAGGGCGATGGGGAACGAGCGCGACTATAGCCAGAAACCGGCCGCGTTGTTGCGCTGCGGCATGCTATGTTCCGGCCACGTCCAGACGGCCCCGCGCCCCTCCATGACCGACGCCCGCCTTGCCTCGCTGCGCGCCGCCCTGCCGGGCCTGCGCCTGCTCACCGATCCCGCCGACCTGGAGCACTACGGCCGCGACTGGACCCGGCGCTGGACGCCGGCACCGCTGGCGATCGCGCTGCCGGACAGCGTGGAAGAGGTGCAGGCGGTGGTGCGCTGGGCGAATGCCGAGGGCGTGGCGCTGGTGCCCTCGGGCGGGCGCACCGGGCTGTCGGGCGGGGCGGTCGCCGCCAACGGCGAGCTGGTGGTCAGCCTCGAGCGCATGAAACGGGTGCTGGGCTTCGATCCAGTGGACCGCACCCTGGCCGTGCAGGCCGGCATTCCGCTGCAGCTGGCGCGGGAGGCGGCGCGCGCGCACGGGCTGTACTACCCGGTGGATTTCGCCGCGCGCGGCTCCTGCACCATCGGCGGCAACATCGCCACCAATGCCGGCGGCATCCGCGTGGTGCGCTACGGAAACACCCGCGACTGGATCGCCGGGCTCACCTTCGTGACCGGCAGCGGCGAGGTGCTGCGGCTGGGGCGCGCGCTGGTGAAGGATTCCAGCGGCTACGACCTGCGCCACCTGGCGATCGCCTCGGAAGGCACGCTCGGGATCGTGGTGGAGGCGACGTTGCGGCTCACCGAGCCGCCGCCGCCGACCCGGGTAATGCTGCTGGCGCTGCCCAGTTTCGCGGCGCTGATGCAGGTGTTCGCGGCGTTCCGCAGCCGGCTGCAACTGCAGGCGTTCGAGTTCTTCACCGACGTCGCCCTGCGGCACGTGCTGGCCCACGGCGCGCAGGCGCCGTTCGACGAGGTCCATCCCTTCTACGTGGTCACCGAGTTCGCCGCCGGCGAGGCCAGCGAGGCCGAGGCGCTGGCCGCGTTCGAGCAATGCGTGGAGGACGGGCTGGCCAGCGACGGCGTGATCGCCACGAGCGAGGCGCAGGCGGCCCAGCTGTGGCGGCTGCGCGAGGGCATCACCGAGAGCCTGGCCAAGCACGTGCCCTACAAGAACGACGTGTCGGTGCGGATCGCGGCGATGCCGGCCTTCCTCGCCGAGGCGCAGGCGCTGCTGGCGCGCGAGTACCCGCAGTTCGAGGTGGTCTGGTTCGGCCACATCGGCGACGGCAACCTGCACATCAACATCCTCAAGCCCGCGGCCGCGGCGCAGGCGGACTTCGTGGCCGATTGCGAGCGCGTCACCAAGCTGCTGGCCGACGTGCTGCAGCGCCACGGCGGCAGCATCTCCGCCGAGCACGGCATCGGGCTGGTGAAGAAGCCCTACCTGTGGTGCACGCGCAGCCCGGCGGAGATCGCGGCGATGCGCGGCATCAAGGCCGCGTTGGACCCGAACGGGGTGATGAACCCCGGCAAGCTGCTGGACTGAACCGGCGCCCTGCGCTCAACCCGCGGCCAGGCGGGCGTCCAGCCGCGCGCGGATCGCCGGCCATTCGGCGGCGAGGATCGAATAGGAATGGGTGTCGCGCAGGCTGCCGTCCTTGTGCCGCTTGCGCGCGCGCAGGATGCCGTCCTTGCGTGCGCCCAGCCGTTCGATCGCCGCCTGCGAGCGCAGGTTGAGGTGGCTGGTATGGAAGTGCACCGACTGCGCGCCGAGGGTGTCGAAGGCATGGCCCAGCAGCAGCCGCTTGCCGGCGGTGTTGACGTGGGTGCGCCAGACCGAGGCGGCGTGGAAGGTGTAGCCGATCGCCAGCGTCGGCACCGACAGGTCGATGTCGTAGAAGCGCGTGCTGCCGACCACGCGGTCGCCGGCGAGGATGGCGAACGGCAGCTCGCGGCCGGCCTCGCGCATGTCCAGCGCGTGCTCCACCCAGGCCGCCATGCCTTCGCGCGGCGGCGCGCTGACGTAGGCCAGTGCGCCGACGTCGCCGTCGTCCACCGCATCCTGCAAGGCGACGACGTGGTCGCGCGCCAGCGGCACCAATTGGATGCCGTGGCCGGCAAGGGTGACGGGGGCGAGGTGTTCCGGCATGCGGTTCCTCTCGTGATCCCCGCGCGTGTGGGGGTCACGGCAGTGGATCAATCGGCGCGGCCGGCGAACTCGCCGGTGGTCGTGTTCACCCACACCTTCTCGCCGTTGCCGATGTACTCCGGCACCATGATCTCGATGCCGGTGGACAGCTTGGCCGGCTTCGGGCGCTTGGTGGCGGTGCCGCCCTTCAGCTCCGGCGGGGTATCCACCACCTCGATTGCCACCGACTGCGGCAGCTGGATCGCCACCGGGGCGTCCTCGATCAGCTGCACGTAGATGCCGGTGAGGTCGTCCACGATGTAGCCGGCGGCGTCGCCCACCGCGTCCGCATCCAGCGTGTACGGGGTGTAGTCCTCGTCGTCGAGGAACACGAACGCATCGCCGTCCTTGTAGGAGTAGGTGCACTGGCGGCGGCTCATGTCCACTTCGCGCAGGTCGTCGTCGCCGTCGAAGCTGGCGTCCAGCTTGCTGCCGCCGGGGATGGAATACATGGTGAAGCGGTAGCGCACGTTGCCGCCGCGGCCCTGCGGGCTGCTGCGCTCGATGTCGCGGATCTGGTACACGCCGCCGTTGTGTTCGACGACGTTGCCCTTCTTGATGTCGTAAGCCTTCATGGAATGTGCCTGCGTTGTTGTTGGATCGCGCGGTGGAGGCGCTCGTTGAGGAACCAGGTGAGCAGGCCCCAGGCGAGCCCGCCGATGGCGCACAGCGGCAGGGCGATGGCGGCCAGCAGCGGGTAGCGCGGGTGGCCGGGGCCGAGCCGCAGCCCGGTCATCGCCAGCATCGCCAGGAACATCAGCCCGCCCCAGAGCGCGACCCCGCGCACCAGCACGAAGCGCCACATGCCGCGGGCGCGGATGGCCGGCCAGCGGCGGGCCACCCAGCGTTCCGTGCGTGCGCCGTGATCGGTCACTTCGGCGCCAGGCGGGTGGCGCCGTCCAGGCGGATGGTCTCGCCGTTGAGGTAGCCGGTGGTGAGGATGCAGGCCACCAGCTCCGCGAATTCCTCCGGCTTGCCCAGCCGCGACGGGAACGGGATGGTTGCCGCCAGCGACTTCTGCACGTCCTCCGGCATGCCGTCCACCATCGGGGTCCAGAACACGCCCGGGGCGATGGTCATCACGCGGATGCCGAAGCGCGCCAGCTCGCGCGCCATCGGCAGGGTCATGCCGATCACGCCGGCCTTGCTGGCGGAGTAGGCGGCCTGGCCAATCTGGCCCTCGTAGGCGGCCACCGAGGCGGTGTTGACGATCACGCCGCGCTCGCCGTCGCCGCCGGCTTCGTTGTGCTGCATGCGGTTGGCGCAGGCCTTGGCCACGTTGAAGCTGCCGACCAGGTTGACCATCACGGTGCCCTGGAACTGCGCCAGTGGCATCGGGCCGGTCTTGCCCAGCACCCGGTTGGAGCCGAGGATGCCGGCGCAGTTGATGCAGGCGTTCAGCCCGCCGAGGAAGGCTTGCGCGGCGCCGACGTTGGCATCGACCTGGGCTTCGTCGGTGACGTTGGTGTTGAAGTAGCGGGCATTGGCCTCGCCGAGCTCGGCGACCGCGGCCGCGCCCTTCTCGTCGTTGAGGTCGAACAGGGCGACCTTGCCGCCCTGGGCGACCAGGTGCCGGGCCACGGCCAGGCCGAGGCCGGAGACGCCGCCGGTGACCACGGCGCGAACGGAAGCGAGTTGCATGGGGAATCCTGCGGGCGGAAAACCGCGATTTTAGCGGATGACGATGGCGCGGCGGGCACGCCGGCGGCCGGGGCGGTGCCGCTGGCGGCTCGATGCGAACGTCCTGTTCGATGTCGCCGACGCGGGCCATCCATGGCCCGCTCTGCGCGGCACCGCCCCGGCCGCCGACGTGCCGTTCCTCGCAGACGCCGATCCCCGGGGGCGCTAGAGGTCCAGCAGGTAGAAGCGGTTGCAGCCGCCGTGCCCGGTGGCGCCCAGCGGGGCTTCGATGCGGCGGAAGCCGCTGCGCTCGTACAGGCGCATCGCCGCGTCCATGCCGGTCAGGGTCTCGAGGTAGCAGCGGGCGAAGCCGAAGCCGCGCGCGGCCGCCAGGCAGCGCTCCATCATCGCCGCGCCGGCGCCCAGCCCGCGGGCTTCGGGCAGGAAATACATCTTGCGCAGTTCGCAGGTATCGGGATCGCCACCGGCCAGCGGTGCCACCCCGGCGCCGCCCAGCACCCGGCCGTCGCGTTCGAGCACGAAATAGGCGTGCCGCGGCGCGGCGTAGGCGCGGCTCATCCAGTCCACTTCGGGGTCGGCGATGGCGAAGCCGCTGCCCACGGCGCCGAATTCGGGCATCACGGTGCGGATGACGGCAGCCATCGCGGCGTCGTCGCCGGGCTGGATCGGGCGGATCGAAACGGTGTCTTGCATGCGGGTCGGTGGAGGTAAGGTCAGGTGGATTGGGCCGCCAGGCGGCGGGCGAATTCGCCCGGTGGCAGGCCGGGCGCGAACAGGAAGCCCTGGCCGAGGGTCACCCCCTGGCGCAGCAGGAAATCGCGCTGGGCCTCGCTTTCCACGCCCTCGGCAACGGTGCCCAGACCGAGCGAGCGGGCGATCCCCAGCACGGTCTGGCAGATCGCCACGTCGGAGGCGTTGCGCGGCACGCCCTTGAGGAAGCCGTGGCTGAGCTTGAGCGCATGGATCGGCAGCCGGCGCAGGTAGTTGAGCGCGCTGTAGCCCTCGCCGAAATCGTCGATCGACAGCAGCACGCCGAGCGCGCGCAAGTCCTCGAGGATGCGCAGGGCATCGTGCGAATCCTCCACCAGCACGCGCTCGGTCAGCTCCAGCTCCAGCGCGTGCCCGGGCAGGCCGGTGGCCTGCAGCGCCTGTTCGACGCCGCGCGCCAGGTCCTCGCCGATGAACTGGTGGTAGGACACGTTCACCGCCATCCGGCCGATCGCCAGCCCCGCGTCCTGCCAGCGGCGCAGCTGGGCGGTGGCCTCGCGCAGCACCCAGTGGTCGATCCGCGCGATCTCGCCGGTGCTCTCGGCCAGCGCGATGAAGCGGTCCGGCGGCAGCGCGCCCAGCGCTGGGCTGTTCCAGCGCAGCAATGCCTCGGCGGAGAGGATGCGCCCGCTGCGCAGGTCCACCTGCGGCTGGTACACGAGGTGGAATTCGCCGTTGTCGAGCGCCCGCCGCAGTTGGGTTTCGATCTGCAGACGCTGGTGCTGGCGCTGCGCCAGCTGCGGCGAGAACGCCTGGAAGCCGTCGCGCCGGCGGTGCTTGCTGTCGTACATCGCCACGTCCGCGCTCTGGATCAGCCGGCGCGGGGTGTCGCCGTCCTGCGGTGCGTGTGCGATGCCGATGCTGGTGGTGACGGTGAATTCGTCCTTGCCGAGCCGGAACGGGGCCTGGAAGGCCTGCTGCACCTGCCGCGCGAGGCGCTCAGAACGGGTAGGGTCGTCCGCCGTCCTGCAGATCACCAGGAACTCGTCGCCGCCGAAGCGGGCGATCCGCCCCTCGTCGCCGACCGCGGCGCGGATGCGCTGCGCGGCCTCCACCAGCAGACGGTCGCCGGCGTCGTGGCCCTGCATGTCGTTGACGATCTTGAAGCGGTCGAGATCGATGTAGAGCAGGCCGAGGTCGGGGCCGTCGGGCGCGCGCAGCCGGTGCTCGATCTGCGCGAGGATCGCGTTGCGGTTGAGCAGCCCGGTCAGGGCGTCGGTCTGGGCCTGGGTGCGCAGCGCTTCCTCCGCGCGCCGGCGCTCGGTGATGTCCTGCAGGGTGCCGCTGATGCGCGCGTGCGCGGGGTCGTGCGGGTCGGGCTCGCCGATCATGCGCACCCAGAACGGGCTGCCGTCGTGCTGGCGGCCTTCCAGCTCCAGTTCGAAGCCGGTGCCATCGCGGATGCTGTCCAGGGTCCGTTGCAGCCGCGCCGCATCCTCCGGCAGCAGGCAGGCCAGCACCGCCGGCATCGCGTCCGGCGCGCGCGCCGCACCGAGGATGCGCCGGGCCTCGCCGGTCAGGTACAGCGCGCCGCTGGCGCGGTCCCACTGCCAGCCGCCGATCATCGCCAGCTCCTGCACGCGCTGGAACAGGGTGGTGTCGCGCTGCAGGGCGGTGATGTCGCTGGCCAGCACCAGCACGCGGTCGGCGCGGTCGGCGCCGGGGGCGAACTGCGGCACCGCGGTCATCGCCAGCCACAGCAGCTGCCGGCGGCTGCGCCGGTACAGCCCGATCACCTCGCCGGCCACCGTGTGGCCGCTGCGCAGGGCGCGCGCGGGCGGGTCCTCGGCATCGGGCAGGCGCCGGCCGTGCACGTCCAGCACCAGCCAGTCGTCGTCCGCGGCGGGGCTGCGCGCGTCCTCGGCCTCGGCGTCCAGCCCGTACAGGCGCATCGCGGCGGCGTTCATGTAGTGGATGCGGCCGTCGCCGTCCTGCACGGTCAGGGCCTGGTCGATGTGTTCGATCAGGCTGAGGTAGCGCGCTTCCGCCTCGCGCCGCGCGCTGAGGTCGCGCGCCACCGCCACGATCGCGCGGCGGCCGTCGAAATCGAGGTGGGCCGAATGCACCTCCACCGGGAAGCGGCTGCCGTCGGCGCGCATGTTGGTGGCCTGCACCACGTAGGTCTCGCCGCGGTCCAGGGCTTCCAGCACCGGCCCCATGTGGCCCGGCGGCAGGTCGGGGTTGAGCAGCTCGATCGGGCGGCCGACGATCTCCGTGCGCGGGCGGCCGTAGGCGCGCAGGCTGGCCTGGTTCACGTCCAGCACCACGCCGTCGCGGCCGATGATGCTGACCGGGTCGGGCACCGCATCGAACAGCGCGCGGTACATGCCGTGCTCGCGGGCGACGCCCTGGCGCACATCGCGCAGCGCCTGCTCCAGCGCGTCCAGCAGCGGCCGCAGCGGTGGCTCCACGGCGAGCCCGGCTGTGGCCTGCTCCAGCGCCGCCAGCGCCCGGGCCAGCCGCGCCAGCGGCGCGTCCGGATCGGCGCGGGGCGCGTCGCGGCTCACGCGGA
>JBKBXH010000038.1:0-5910 GCA_046313655.1 Thermomonas sp.
GGGGCGGCGTCGGCGGCCGGAGCAGCCGGGGCCTCAGCGGCCGGGGCAGCGGCGTCGGCGGCCGGAGCAGCCTCTTCCTTCTTGCAGGCCGACAGGGCCAGGACGCCAGCGGCGAGGAGCACGAAAAGCTTGTTGTTCATGGAAATCTCCAGAGGGTTGACTGATGGAACAGGTAAGGGTGGAACTTCAGGCAACGCCAGTGCGCTTAGCGTACCGGCTTGCACCGGTGGGTCGTTCACTGACTTACGTCTTTCCCGGTCGCCCGGGGCACGAAAAAGCCGTCGGAACACCGACGGCCTTTCCGGATTCTAGCAGCAATACGCCGGCAAATCGCTCCGCCGTCGGATTACTTCTTGGCTTCCGCCGAGGTCGCGGCCTTCTCCGCCTCGTCGGCCGCCTTCTGGGCGTCCGCCGGGGCAGCGGCAGCGTCGGCCGGGGCCGCTTCCGCCGCCGGGGCAGCCGCGTCGGCGGCCGGGGCTTCGGCAGTGGCGTCGGCCGCCTGGGCGGTGGCGTTGTCGGCAGCAGCCTGCTCGGCGGCCGGGGCTTCGTTGCCGGCGGCAGCGGCGTCGGCGGCGGGCTCGGACTTGCTGCAGGCAGTCAGGGCCAAGCCCAGCGCCATCGCCAGCAGGATCTTGTTGATCGACATGATGCGGTTTCCTCGTCTGAAATTGGGCAACGCAAGAATCGCGTGCCCTACCATGATGACGTGCTGGTGTCGCGTGTCAAGCGGTTGACCGAAAATTTCCCGTTCAGCCGTTCTTCGCGCGGCGCTTGTCACGCCAGTTCGATCGCCACCGCGGTGGCCTCGCCGCCGCCGATGCACAGCGAGGCAACGCCGCGCTTGCCGCCGCGCGCCTGCAGGGCGTGCACCAGGGTCACCAGCAGGCGCGCGCCGGAGGCGCCGATCGGATGGCCCAGCGCGAGCGCGCCGCCATTGACGTTCAGCTTCTCGTGCGGGATGCCGAGGTCGGTCATCGGCGCCATCGCTACGCAGGCGAAGGCTTCGTTGACCTCGAACAGGTCCACGTCGGCCACGCTCCAGCCCGCCTTGTCCAGGACGTTCTTGAGCGCCGACACCGGCGCGGTGGTGAACCATTCCGGCGCCTGCGAGTGGGTGGCATGGGCGACGATGCGGGCCAGCGGCCTGGCGCCCGCGGCGGCCGCGGCCTCGGCGGACATCACCACCAGCGCGGCGGCGCCGTCGGAGATCTTCGAGGACGACGCGGCGGTCAGCACGCCGTCCTTGCCGAACGCCGGGCGCAGATCGGGGATCTTGGCCGGATCGATCTTGCCCGGCTCCTCGTCCTTGGCCACCACTACCTCGCCCTTGCGGGTCTTCACCGTCACCGGCGCGATCTCGGCGTCGAACGCGCCGCTGGCCTGCGCGGCCTGCGCGCGGCGCGCGCTTTCCGCGGAATAGGCGTCGATGGTCGCGCGGTCGTAGCCGTACTTGCCGCAGGCCATGTCGCCGAACACGCCCATCGCCTTGCCGTCGTAGGGGTTGGTCAAGCCGTCGAAGGCCATGTGGTCGAGGAACTCGGCGCTGCCGTAGCGGACGCCGGTGCGCGAGCCGTTGAGCAGCTGCGGGGCGTTGGTCATCGACTCCCTGCCGCCGGCGACCACCGCCTGCGCGGAGCCGGCCCGGATGATGTCGTGCGCCAGCATCACCGCCTTCATGCCCGAGCCGCAGACCTTGTTGATGGTCGTGCAGCCGGCCGCATCCGGAATGCCGGCCATGCGCGAGGCCTGGCGCGCCGGAGCCTGGCCGAGGCCGGCCGGCAGCACGCAGCCCATGATCACTTCGTCCACCTTGTCCGCCGGCAGGCCGGCCTGCGCGAGCGCGGCGGCGATGGCGGCGCTGCCCAGCGCCGGGGTGGGGGTGCCGGTGAACTGGCCGAGGAAGGAACCGATGGCGGTGCGCTTGGCACCGACGATGACGACGTCGCGCATGGGAAGCTCCGGTATGCGTGTGGCCGTGGGGGCCGGGAAAACCCGATTATGGCGCGAATCGCGTTCGCATGCTGCATTGCCGCATGGTGCCGGCGTTGCGCCCGCCGGGCCCTCGGCTTACAACATCGGCGAGTGGACGCGCGGCACCATGGGTGGTGCCGGCCTCCGGGGAGCCATGCACATGCCGATCATCCAGACCCTTCCTGCGCGCCGTCCGCTGGCGGCGCTGCCTTGCGCCCTTGCACTGCTGCTGGCCGCCTGCGGTGGCGGTGGCGGCGGGGTGCGGTCCTCGCCACCACCGTCGCCACCCACCACGCCCGGTGGCGGCATCGGCTTCACCCCGACCGTGGCCAACGACAGCAGCCTGGTGGTGAACCCGCCGGCCATTCCCACCCTGGCCGGACCGGCCAGCCTGCCGCAGTACAGCCAGCACCTGGTGCTGACGAATGCCGCCGGCGCGCTGGGCGCGGGGCTGAAGGGACAGGGCGTCACCATCGGGCTGGTCGATTCCGGGGTGAACCGGCAGAACCCGGCGCTGGCCGGACGGGTGACGGCCAGCTTCATCCACGTCGATCCGGCCACCAACAACACCAGCGTGGACGACGTAGTGGGGCACGGCACGGTGGTCGCGGAGATGGCCGCCGGCAAGGGCATCGGCAGCTGGGGCGGCGGGGTGGCGCAGGGCGCGAACATCGCGTCCTCGCGCATCATCAGCGACAAGCCGCCGGTGGACGATGGCTCCGGCGCCGGCAACGAGATCCACGCCGGCGAGGGCTACGGCGATTTCTTCCAGGCCATCAATGCCGAACTGGCGAATGCCGGTGCGAAGATCATCAACAATTCCTGGGGCGGGCTGTACTGGAACGACCCGGCGCTGACCACCGAGCTGGCCAACGCCTGGCGCGATTTCGTGGTCAACCGCGGTGGCATCATCGTGTTCGCCAGCGGCAACAGCGGCGGCGATCCGCGCTATGTCGGCAACCCGTCCGACAACGCCCGCCTGCCGACCCTGGCCAACGACGCGCAGCTGGAAAAGGGCTGGCTGACGGTCGGCGCGCTCGACCCCAGCAACCCGACCCAGCTCACGTCGTATTCGCAGCAGTGCGGCAGCGCGATGAACTACTGCCTGGTGGC
This sequence comes from Thermomonas sp., assembly GCA_046313655.1. GTDB lineage: Bacteria > Pseudomonadota > Gammaproteobacteria > Xanthomonadales > Xanthomonadaceae > Thermomonas. The sequence goes on from JBKBXH010000038.1 coordinate 3,085, forward strand.
GCCGGGCAACGTGGTCTTCATCGATCCGCAGGCCAAGGTCGGCGATGCCAGCTACGCGCTGTACCAGGGCGGCGGCACCTCGTATGCCGCGCCGCAGGTGGCGGGCGCGGCCGCGGTGGTGTGGTCGGCGTTCCCCTACCTCAACAACGACCAGGTGCGGCAGCTGATCCTGGGCGGGGCCAAGGACCTCGGCGCGCCCGGGGTGGACCCGGTGTTCGGCTGGGGCCTGCTGGATGTCACCAAGGCGGCGATGGGGCCCAGCAATTTCGCCTGGGGCGATTTCAGCGTGGCGTTCTCCGGCAACTCGGTATGGCGCAACGAGATCGTCGGCAGCGGCGGGCTGGTGAAGGGCGGCAGCGGCATCCTGACCCTGGCCGAAGCCGGCCGTTTCACCGGCGATACCCGCGTCAACGCCGGCGGCCTGGACGTGCGCAAGGGCCTGCGTTCGAACCTGGCGGTGGCCGATGGCGCCACCGTCTGGGCCAGCGGGGCGTTCGGCGGCAATGTCGCCAACAGCGGCCGGTTCCTGGTGGGGGCCGGCAATCCGGCCACCATCGCCGGCAGCTTCCAGCAGTCGGCCAGCGGCAACCTCGGGGTGTGGCTGGGCAGCCCGCTGCTGGTGTCCGGCAGCGCCAGCGTGGCCGGGACGATGTCCATCCTCGGCGTGCGCAGCGGCTACACCACCAGCGCCAAGGAGACCCTGCTGAGCGCCAACGGCGGCGTCAGCGGCACCTTCGCCAGCCTGAAGGCGGCGCCGAACGTGTTCCTCGACGCCAGCCTCGGCTACGACCCCACCCACGTGTTCCTGAACATCAACCGGATCGACGTCAGCAAGGCGGTGGCGGCGCTGGGGCTGGACGGCGTCGGCGTGGCCAGCGCGGTGCGGGTGGAGTCCGCGATGCATGCAATCGACGCCCAGCTCGGCGGGATCGCGCCCGGCGGCATCGGCGCGGCCTTCATCGACGCGGCCGGGGCGTTCCAGCAGGCGGCCAGCGCCGAGCAGGCCTCGCTGTCGCTGCGCAGCCTGTCCGGCCAGCTGCACGGTGCCTCGCTGGCGCTGACGCTGGAGGGCATCGAGGCCGGCCGGCGCGCGCTCGGCCAGCGGCTGGACGCACTGGCGCTGGCGCCGGCCCGCAGCGGCGGCTGGTACCGCGATCTCGCCGGCGGTGGCCAGCTGGCGCAGGCCGGGTTCGACGCGGTGGCGCTGGACACCCGCGGCGAGCTGGTCGGCAACGACTGGCGGCTGGGCGAGTCGGCATTGCTGGGCCTGGCGATCGATCGCCAGCAGCAGGCGAGCTGGCTGGGCGCGCTGGGCGACCGCAGCGTCGGCGTGCAGCGCGAGGTGCAGCTGTACGCGGCGGCCTGGCGCGGACCGTGGCAGGCGCAGGCGCGGCTGGCCAGCGGCAGCTTCCAGCGCCAGATGCAGCGCAGCCTGCTGCTGGGCGGGCTGCAGGACCACGTCGGCAGCCGCCTGTCCGGTGGCTACCTCGGGCTGTCGTTCGAACTGGCGCACCGGCTGCAGGCCGGTCCGCTGACCCTGCGCCCGTACCTGGCCGGCGATTACGTGCGGGTGGCCAACGACGGGTTCGCGGAAGCCGGCACCACCGGCTTCGGCCTGCAGGCACGCGCCTGGGACAGCCGCCGCTGGCAGGGCGCGGCCGGCCTGAGCGCCGAGCGCGGCTGGCGCAGCGGCGACGTGCAGTGGACGCTGGACGCGCGGATGGAGTGGCGACGCACGCTGGCGGGCGCAGGCACCGCCTTCGATGCCAGCTTCACCGGACTGGAGCAGTGGGCACCGCTGCAGGGCATGGCGCTGTCGCCTCGGGCGCGCCAGTTCGGCCTGGGGCTGGGTGCGCAGTTCGGCCGCCACGGCCTGCTGCGCTTCGACCTCGTCCGCCGTGACGACGGCCTGCGCCGGGCCGGCATGGCCCAGCTGCAGGCCGGCTACCGGTTCTGAGGCGTCCGTTGCAAAAGATTCGGGGATGCCGGCCGCGATTGCCGTCATCCCCGAATTCCATGGCTTCACCCGCACAAGCAGCTGGTGGGCGGCGGCCGGGGGCGGGCGCGGGAATGCCGACGCCCGCATCCGCGGCGTGCGCTCAGTTCTTGCCGGCGATCGGGATGATCGAGCGCACCGTGACTTTCTGGCCATCGGCCGTGGTGAACGCGGTCTGCGCGGTCTGCACGTAGCCCTGCTTGGCCTCCGCCGCCAGCTGCATGTCGCCGGCGGGTCGCTACCACGGCGTCGTCGGCTACATCTACAAGTGATCGAGGGCTTGGGGACATGAAAGTTCAAGTAACGCCTGGGGTTCGCTCCGCCGCAGCCATCGCGTTGGCGGCCTCCTTGCGACGGTCGGCGTGGCGGACATGCTTGTTCTTGGCATGTTTGGCCATGCGCGCGTCCTTCACCGCGCGGTTGGCTTCGCGGTCGGCGGCGGCCATGTCGTTGCCGGCGGCGGCGGCGTTCATGTCGGCGGCCACGGCATTGGCGGCGGCCGCGGTCTCGGCCTGGCGGGCGACGGTCTTTTCGGCGCTGGCCTTCTTCTGCGCGGCCTGCTGCGGCGCGGGCTGGGCGGCCAGGGCGGAGGCGCTGGCCAGCACCAGGGTGCCCAGCAGCAGGGTGCGGGTGATCGGGGCAAGACGGGTCTTCATGGCGTTCTCCATCGGTGTCTGTTGAGGGACGTGGGGCCGGGCCATGCCGGCGGCGGTTCCACGTGTCCAGCATCTGCCCGCGCTTGTTAATCGCGCATGCACGGCGGATGAAACCTTGGTCATGATCCGGCCACGCGCTGGACTGGTGATCGGGACGCCGGCCGCAGTGGCCGC
>JBKBXH010000038.1:5920-8049 GCA_046313655.1 Thermomonas sp.
TGCAGGAAGCACGAAGCCCGCCGGAGGGGCGGGCTTCGCGGGGTATTTCCGGTGCGGTCGTGGCCGTCAGTGGTTGCCGGCGAACAGTTCGCGGCCGATCAGCATGCGGCGGATCTCGTTGGTGCCGGCGCCGATGGCGTACAGCTTGGCATCGCGCAGGATGCGCCCGGTCGGGTATTCGTTGATGTAGCCGTTGCCGCCCAGCGACTGGATGGCCTCCAGCGCCACCTGCACCGCCGCCTCGCTGGAATGCAGCAGGCAGGACGCGGCGTCGATCCGGCTCTTGTGGCCGGCGTCGTAGTCGCGCGCCACCTGGTAGGCGAAGGCGCGGCTGGACTGCAGCGCGGTGTACATGTCCGCGATCTTGGCCTGCATCAGCTCGAAGGTGCCGATGGCCTGGCCGAACTGGCGGCGTTCGCGCACGTAGGGCAGGGCGATGTCCAGCGCCGCCTGCATCAGCCCGATGGGGCCGCCGGACAGCACCAGGCGCTCGGTGTTCAGGCCGCTCATCAGCACCTTCACGCCGTTGTTGACCTCGCCCAGTAAGTTCTCCTGCGGGATCTCGCAGTTCTCGAACACCAGTTCGCAGGTATTGCTGCCGCGCATGCCCAGCTTGTCGAGCTTCTGCGCGGTGGAAAAACCCTTCATGCCCTTCTCGACGATGAAGGCGGTCATGCACTTGCTGCCCAGCTCGCGGCTGGCGGTGCGCATGTACACGATCAGCACGTCGGCCTCGGGGCCATTGGTGATCCACATCTTGTTGCCGTTGGCCACCCACACGTCGCCCTTGAGCTCGGCGCGACAGGCCATCGAGCCGACCACGTCGGAGCCGGCGCCGGGCTCGCTCATCGCCAGCGCGCCCTTCCACTCGCCGCTGCACAGCCTGGGCAGGTACTTGGCGCGCTGCGCGGCGTTGCCGTTGGCGTACAGGTTGCTGACGCACAGGTTGGAGTGCGCGCCGTAGCTGAGGCCGATCGACCCGGAGGCGCGGCTGATCTCCTCCATCGCCACCAGGTGGGCCAGGTAGCCCATCTCGCTGCCGCCGAACTCGGCGGGGATGGTCAGGCCCAGCAGGCCCATCTCGCCCAGCTTCGGCCACAGGTCCTGCGGGAACCAGTTGTCTTCGTCCACCTGCGCGGCGCGCGGGGCGATCTCGGTGTCGGCGAAGCGGCGGACCGCTTCGCGCAGGGCGTCGATGTCTTCGCCAAGGGGGAAGGGGCGCATGGGATTCCTCGTGGATGTCTAAAGCGCGCGATGCGCGCGGTATGCCGCAATTGTAGTCGGGACTCCGACGGTGCCGGCGTTGCCAACGAAAACGCCCGGCTTGCCGGGCGTTTCGCAGAAGAAGCTCGGCTTGCCAAGCCCCCTTGGATCAAGGGGCGCCGCGACAGCGGCGGGGTCGTGGAAGCCAATCCAGCATTGATCGGGCAATGCCCGATCAATTCCCGCGCACACGCCCCTGGAAGCGGGTGCGGCCGCGGCCCAGCGGCAGCTTCAGCTTGCCGATCTTCTCGATGCGTTCCTCGGCCAGGCGATCGGCGGCCTTGTAGGTCGGGATGCCGTCGCGGTCGGAGATTTCGTAGATGCGCGCGAGGTTGTGGTAGATCGTGCGCATCATGCGCATGGCGCGCTCGCGGTTGTAGCCGTCGAGCTCCAGCGCCACGTTCATCACGCCACCGGCGTTCACCGCGTAGTCCGGCGCGTACAGGATGCCGCGCTTGACCACCTCGTCGCCGATCTCGTTGTTGGCCAGCTGGTTGTTGGCCGCACCGCAGATCACCTTGCACTTCAGACGCGGCAGGGTCTGCTCGTTGACGGTACCGCCAAGCGCGCACGGCGAGTACACGTCGGCCGGCACGTCGTAGATCTCGTCCAGCCCCACCGCCTCGGCGCCGTAGTCGGACACCGCCTTGTCCACCAGCGCCTGGTTGATGTCGGTGACGAAGATCTTGGCGCCGCGCTCCTTCAGCAGCTTCACGTATTCCATGCCGACGTGGCCCAGGCCCTGCACGGCGTACACGTACTTGCCCACGTCCTCGTTGCCGAACTTCTTGTTCAGCGTGGCCATCAGGCCCTGCAGGGTGCCGTAGGCGGTGAACGGCGAGGGATCTCCGGAGCCGCCGTGCACC
>JBKBXH010000039.1:0-8042 GCA_046313655.1 Thermomonas sp.
CAGGGCGCCCGGGTGCTCGTCAAGGTCGCCGACAGCGTCACCACCGACCACATCAGCCCCGCCGGCAGCTTCAAGGCCGACACCCCCGCCGGCCGCTACCTCACCGAACGCGGCATCCTGCCCAAGGACTTCAACAGCTACGGCAGCCGCCGCGGCAACGACGACGTGATGGTGCGCGGCACCTTCGCCAACATCCGCATCAAGAACCTGATGCTCGGCGGCGAGGAAGGCGGCAACACCCTGTACTTCGGGCGCGATGGCGGCCGCGAGAAGTTGGCCATCTACGACGCGGCGATGAAGTACAAGGCCGACGGCGTGCCGCTGGTGGTGATCGCCGGCAAGGAATACGGCACCGGCTCCAGCCGCGACTGGGCGGCCAAGGGCACCAACCTGCTGGGCGTGAAGGCGGTGATCGCCGAGAGCTTCGAGCGCATCCACCGCAGCAACCTGGTCGGCATGGGCGTGCTGCCGCTGCGCTTCCGCGACGGCCAGACCACGCAGTCGCTGGGCCTGGACGGCAGCGAGACCTACGCCATCAGCGGGCTGGCAGACGGCGAGGCCAAGACCGCCAGCGTCACCGCCACCCGCGCCGACGGCCACCAGACGCGGTTCGAGGTGGACGTGCTGCTGCTCACCCCCAAGGAAGTGGAATACGCCCGCCACGGCGGCCTGCTGCAGTACGTGCTGCGGCAGCTGGCGCGCAAGGCCGGCTGAGGCCGGCCCGCGCATGCTGGCGCCGCGGGCGTCCGTCCCCCGCGGCCGGGCCCCGCGGCGCGCGATGCCGCTCGCCTTGCCAGCCCCGAGGCGCTGTGCTGAAATCCGGGCAAATCCATACGCCGCCGCATTTTCGCGCCGGATCAGACTGCAGGGGAGTAGCGCATGAGTCTCGAACGTCCTTGGCTGGCCCACTATCCGGAAGGCGTGCCCGCCCAGATCGATCTCGACGAGTTCGCGTCGATCATCGACGTCTTCGACTCCGCGCTGCAGAAGTACCGCGACAACACCGCCTTCATCAACATGGGCAAGGCGATCAGCTACGCCGACCTGGATCGCCTGAGCCGCGATTTCGCCGGCTACCTGCTGGGCGAGCTGAAGCTGAAGAAGGGCGACCGGGTGGCGATCATGATGCCCAACTGCCTGCAGTACCCGGTGGCGATCTTCGGCGTGCTGCGCGCCGGCCTGACGGTGGTGAACACCAACCCGATGTACACCCCGCGCGAGCTCAAGCACCAGCTGGCTGACTCCGGCGCCAGCGTGCTGCTGGTGATGGACAACTTCGGCCACGTGGCGCAGGACGTGCTGGCGGAAATGCCGGGCGTGCGCGCCATCACCACCGGCCTGGGCGACATGCTGGGCTTCCCGAAGGGCGCGATCGTCAATTTCGTGCTCAAGCACGTGAAGAAGATGGTGCCCGACTACGCCATCCCGGGCGCCGTGCGCTTCCGCGACGCGCTGACCCTGGGCCGGATGCACGCCCTGCCCGAGGTCCGCAACGCGCCCGAGGACCTCGCCTTCCTGCAATACACCGGCGGCACCACCGGCGTGTCCAAGGGCGCGATGCTGACCCACCGCAACATGGTCGCCAACATGCAGCAGGCCGCCTCGTGGGTGGGCGCCAACATCCGCCTCGGCGAGGAGAAGATCGTCACCGCGCTGCCGCTATACCACATCTTCGCGCTGACCGCGAACTGCCTGGTGTTCATGAAGTTCGGCGCGCAGAACCTGCTGATCACCAACCCGCGCGACATGCCCGGGTTCGTGAAGGAGCTCAAGGGCTCCGGCTTCAGCGCGATCACCGGCGTCAACACCCTGTTCAACGGGCTGCTGCACACCCCTGGCTTCGAGCAGGTGGATTTCTCGCGCCTGCACCTGACCCTCGGCGGCGGCATGGCGGTGCAGCGCGCGGTGGCCGACAAGTGGAAGCAGGTCACCGGCGTCACCCTGGCCGAGGCCTACGGGCTCACCGAGACTTCGCCGGCGGTGTGCATCAACCCGCTCGACCTGCGCGAATACAACGGCTCGATCGGCCTGCCGGTGCCGTCCACCGACGTGTGCATCAAGGATGACGACGGCAAGGTGCTGCCCACCGGCGAGATCGGCGAACTGTGCGTGAAGGGCCCGCAGGTGATGAAGGGCTACTGGCAGCGCCCGGAGGAGACCGCCAAGGCCATCGACGCCGACGGCTGGCTGCACACTGGCGACATGGCCAGGATGGACGAGCAGGGCTACTTCTACACCATCGTGGACCGCAAGAAAGACATGATCCTGGTGTCCGGCTTCAACGTGTACCCGAACGAAGTGGAGGACGTGATCGCGATGATGCCGGGCGTGCTGGAAGTGGCGGCGATCGGCGTGCCCGATGAGAAATCCGGCGAAGCGGTGAAGGTGTTCATCGTCAAGAAGGACCCGGCGCTGAGCGCGGACGCGGTGAAGGCCTTCTGCCGCGAGAACATGACCGGCTACAAGCAGCCGAAGTACGTGGAATTCCGCAGCGAGCTGCCGAAGAGCAACGTCGGCAAGATCCTGCGCAAGGAACTGCGCGCGCCGGCCGCAAGCTGAGCCACCTCCTCCCGGCGCGCCCGATTTCGGAGCGCCACCGCATTCAGCAAGCCCCGGCATCCGCGCCGGGGCTTTTTGCTGCAGTTCCTTGCACTTGCGTGGTTTTAGGCGCATAGAGGCCGCACGGGCGCATTCCCCACTCCCCTGTCCTGCCGGCGTGGCCCGGGCCGGCCCATCCTGTCTGGAGCGATCATGGCCACCGCGACCCTCGAAAAACTGACCCCCGTCCCGCGCTACCCCACCCTGCGCACTGCCACCGACGCCGCCGGCGACGTCCACTGGTGCCACATGCACGCCGACCTCGCCCATGCGCCCGGGCGCGCCTGCTTCAAGCCCGCGCTGGTGGACGACATCCTGCGCTACCAGCAATCGCTGGGCGAACGCCTGTGGCGCGAGCGCCGGCAGGGCGATGACGGGCTCAAGCACGTGGTGCTGGCGTCCGACTGCGATGCCTTCAACCTCGGCGGCGACCTCGAGTATTTCTGCAATGCGATCCGCCGCCAGGACCGCTCGGCCCTGCTGCACTACGCCACCCAGTGCGTGCGCGGCGTGCATGCCTTCCACGACGGCCTCGGCGCGGGCGCGCACAGCATCGCGCTGGTGCAGGGCGACGCGCTGGGCGGCGGCTTCGAGGCGGCGCTGAGCTGCCACACCATCGTGGCCGAAGAAGGCGTCGGCATGGGCCTGCCGGAAGTGCTGTTCGACCTGTTCCCCGGCATGGGCGCCTACTCCTTCCTGTGCAAGCGCATCCCGCCGCACAAGGCCGAGCAGCTGATGCTCAGCGGCGAGGTGCTGTCCAGCGAGGAGTTGCACCGGATGGGCCTGGTGGACGTGCTGGCGCCGCGCGGCCAGGGCGTGCAGGCGGTGGAGGACGTGATCCGCCGCAACCGCCGCATCCCGCATGCCCGTAGCGCGATGCACAAGGTCCGGGCGATGGCGCAGCCGGTGTCGCTGGAGGAAATGATGGCGATCACCGAGACCTGGGTGGATACCGCCCTGCAGCTCGGCGAGAAGTCGATGCGCACGATGGAGCGGCTGGTGCGCGCGCAGTACCGCCGGCACGGAAGCAACACCGCCTGCCAGGCTTGAGGCCTGCAGCCCGGGCTGGGGTCAGGGGCTGTCCTCGCGCGCGGGCGTCCAGCTCCCGCGCGCGGCCAGCGCCTGCTCGCCCTGCCGCAGGCGCTGCGCCAGCGCCTGCGAATGCCGCTGCCAGTCGCGCGCCAGCTCGAACCCGGTCATCCGCATCAGCGCGCCGCTGAGGCTGGCGCATTGCAGCAGGCCGAGGTTGCCGGCAATGCCCTTCATCGCGTGCGCCTGCTCGCGGTATTGCTCCCAGTCGCCCGCCTCGCCGGCGACCTGCATGCGCGCCAGCGCGACCCGCGCATCCGCCATGCACTGGCCGACGAATTCAAGTTCGAACGCCTTGCCCATGCCCAGCGCCGCGAACTCGTCCAGCACCGACGCATCCAGCACCTGCTCGCCCGAGGCGTGCAGCAGCGCGCGCGCCGGCTCGACGGGCGCGACGGCGAGGGCCTCGCCGGCGACGATCCCGGCGATCGTGTCCAGCAGCTGCCCCGCGGTGAAGGGCTTGGTGATGAAGGCGCGCGCGCCGGCATCGCGGCAGGTCTGCGCCGCCTCCGGCGAGGCATCCGCGCTGACCACCACCACCGGGGTGCGGATATGCGCGCCCGCCTGCATCACCCGCAGCTGGCGCAGCAGGTCGATGCCGCTCAGCGAGGGCATGTGCAGGTCCACCAGCGCGAGGTCGAATTCGCCCTCCGCCAGCGCATCCAGCGCGGCCTCGCCGTCGTCCACCGTCATCACCCGGTGCCCGGCCTTCTGCAGCACGCCCTGCAGCAGCAGCCGGTTGGCGGCGTGGTCGTCGGCCACCAGCACGCGCAGCGAGCGCACCCGCGCGCGGTGGCGCAGGAACGGGTCGCCGAAGGCGATCACGTTCGGGGTCTCCAGCGCCTCCGGCGGCGGCGCGGCCTCGGCATCGGCCGCCATCATCGGCACGAACCCCACCGCACTCTCGAACGGCAGCTCCACCCAGAACCGGCTGCCGACGTTCTCGCTGCTCTCGAAGCCGATGCTGCCGCCCATCGCCTCGGTCAGACCCTTGGCGATCGTGGTGCCCAGGCCGGTGCCCTGGTGCTTGCGCGACAGGCTGCTGTCGGCCTGCTCGAACGCCTCGAACAGCCGCGCACGCGCCGAGGCGGGGATGCCGATGCCGGTGTCGGAGACGGTGAAGCGCAGCCGCACCTGGCCTGGCCCGGCCTCGCCCACCTTCTCCACCCGCATCCGCACTTCGCCCGAGGCGGTGAACTTGATCGCGTTGCTGAGCAGGTTTACCAGCACCTGGCGCAGGTGGCCGGCATCGCCGCGCAGGCGGGCGGGCACGTCCGGCGCCACCGCGACCTCGTACTCCAGCTGCTTGGAGCGTGCCTCCGGCCGCAGCATCAGGTTGATCTGCTCCAGCAGCGCATGCAGGTCGAACGCCTCCACCCGCAGCTTGAGCTTGCCGGCCTCGATCACCGCGATGTCCAGCACGTCCTCCACCAGCGCCAGCAGCGCGCGGGTGGCGGCCTGGATGGTCTCCAGGTAGCCGCGCTGCTCGGCGTCCAGGCGGGTGCTGGCCAGCAGCTCGGACATCCCCGACAGGCCGTTCAGCGGGGTCCGGAACTCGTGACTCATATTGGCCAGGAAGCGGCTCTTGGCCTGGTTGGCGCGGCGCGCGTCCTCCACCGCCGCGGTCAGGGCACGCAGCAGCGAGGCGAAATACAGCGGCACCGCGCCGAGGCCGACCAGCAGGCCGCCGGAGAGGTAATCGTTTTCCTGCCAGTACCCGGTGGTGAACATCACCGTCGCGAACGAGGCCACCGCCAGCAGGGTGGCGACGTACAGGTAGCGCGGGCCATAGCGCATGCCGTTGCCGATCGTCACCCACAGGTACACTGCGTACAGCGGCGCCGCCTGCTCGCCCTGCAGGTGCATCACCCCGGCCAGCGCCGCGTAGTCGGCCAGCATGCCGATCCAGCGGCGCACGTGCGAAGGCCCCGGCGCGGCCAGAATGGCCGCCAGCAGGCCCAGCGACAGCACCAGCTCCCCGACCAGGATCAGCCAGGTGGCGACCAGCGCCGGCCGCGAGTCGCCGCCCCCTACTTCCCAGCCGAGGTAGATCGCGAACAGGAAGGTGATGGCGATCCGCACCACCACTTGGCCATGCTCGCTGTCGCTGCGGCCGCGCAGGCGCGCCAGCACCCAGTTGCGCAGGTCGCGCAGTTCGCGCAGGCCGCGCATGGGGTCAGCGCCACTCCGGGCGCGGGGTGACCTGCGAATAGCGCTCGCAGATCTCGCGCAGGCGCGGGAGGTCAGCGGTCAGTGCGCGCACGCAGGCCGGGTCGAACATGGTGCCGCTGCGCGAGGCGATGAAGTCCAGGGCCTGTTCGAGGCTCCACGGCTGTTTGTACGGGCGCGGCGAGAGCAGCGCATCGAGCACGTCGGCCACGGTGACGATGCGCGCCTCCAGCGGGATCTGCTCGCCGGCCAGGCCGTCGGGATAGCCGCCGCCATTCCAGTGCTCGTGGTGGCGCAGGGCGATCTGGGCGCCGATCTGGATGAAGCGGTTCTGGCTGTCCTGCAGCAGCTCGTAGCCGATCCGGGGGTGCTGCATCATGCGCCCGCGCTCGGCCTCGTCCAGCGCGCCCGGCTTCATCAGGATGGCATCGGGGATCGCGATCTTGCCGATGTCGTGCAGCGGCGCCGCCAATTCGATCAGCCGCACCTGCTCCTCGGGCAGGCCCAGCCCTTCCGCGATCAGCCCGGCGATGTGCGCCATGCGCTCCAGGTAGGCGCTGGTGCCGGCATCGCGGAACTCGATGGCGCGCGCCAGCCGGTGCAGGGTCTCGCGCTCGCGCTCCTCCACCTCGTGCATGCTCGCCAGCAGGCGCTCTTCCAGCGATAGCGCGCGCTGCTTGACCGACTCCGTCTGCTGGCGCAGCTGCAGCAGATTGCGGCAGCGCGCGCGCACGTCGCGCGGGCGGATCGGCTTGACGATGAAATCGATCACCCCGGCATCCAGCGCCGCCTGCCGCACCGGCTCGTCGCCGACCACGGTGACCAGCACGATCGGCACGTCGCGGTTGTGCAGCGGCCTGCGGATCGCGCGCGCCAGCTGCAGCCCGTCCATGCCGGGCATGCGGTAATCCAGCAGCAGCAGGTCGGGCCGGTTGGCCTCGCACCACTTCAGGGCCTCTTCCGGGGCACCGAAATCATGCGCCGCCACCTGCGGACCGAGGTCCTGCAGGACATGCCGCATCAGGGTGCGGGCCGAAGGTTGATCGTCAACGATTACCACGTCCATGCAGCGCCCTCTCTCTTCATGGCCGAACGCGGGAATCCATGCCGCTCGGCCATCCTTACCGCATTGGCGTGCATTGGCAAGTGAAGGACGCCCGGCCAGTGCGCCCGGTCGCGGTTTCCCGGGGCTTCACTGGGCGGGGCGCATGTACGGGAACAGCAGGACGTCGCGGATCGAGCTGGAGCCGGTCAGCAGCATCACGAAGCGGTCGATGCCCACGCCCAACCCACCGGTAGGGGCCAAACCCACTTCCAGGGCCCGGATGTAGTCGGCGTCGAAGTGCATGGCCTCGTCGTCGCCGCCCTCCTTGGCCTCGACCTGGGCGCGGAACCGCGCGGCCTGGTCTTCGGGATCGTTCAGTTCGGAGAAGCCGTTGGCCAGCTCCTTGCCGCCGACGAACAGCTCGAAGCGGTCGGTGATGCCCGGCTCGCTGTCGGATTCGCGCGCCAGCGGGCTGACCTCCACCGGGTAATGGGTGATGAAGGTCGGTTGGATCAGGCCGGTCTCGACGGTCTTCTCGAAGATCTCCAGCAGCAGCTTGCCCCAGCCGTAGCCGGGCTTGACCGGGATCTTTAGGCGCGCGCAGTGCGCGGCCAGCGCGTCGCGGTCGCGGCAGTCGGCGACGGAAATCTCTGGGTTCAACTCGCGCACCGCCTCCTCCAGCCTCCAGCGACGGAACGCCGGGCCAAGGTCGATGCGGTGGCCGTCCCATTCGAACACGGTGGTGCCCATTGCCTCCACGGCGACATCGCGCATCATCGCCTCGGTCAGGTCCATCACCTCGGTGTACGTGGCGTAGGCCTCGTACAGCTCCAGCATGGTGAACTCGGGGTTGTGGCGGGTGGACACGCCCTCGTTGCGGAAATTGCGGTTGATCTCGTAGACGCGCTCCAGGCCACCGACCACCAGGCGCTTGAGGTACAGCTCCGGCGCCACGCGCAGGAACAGGTCGATGTCCAGCGCGTTATGGTGGGTGGTGAACGGACGCGCGGTGGCGCCGCCGGCGATGTAATGCATCATCGGCGTTTCCACTTCCAGGAAGCGGCGCGCGTCCAGCCAGCGGCGGACGGGGGCCAGCGCCGGATCGGCGAGGCGAGCCTCGAGCAACCGCCAGAGGCGCGGG
>JBKBXH010000040.1:0-7915 GCA_046313655.1 Thermomonas sp.
GGCCTCGATGATCTGCTCGCGCTTGGATTCGGCGGTCACCATCAGCACCGGGACCTTGGACAGCGCGGCGTCCGCGCGGATCGCCTTCAGCAGCTCGATGCCGGGCATGCCGGGCATGTTCCAGTCGGTGATGACCAGGTCGAAATGGCCCTTGTGCAGTTCGATCAGCGCGGTCGAGCCGTCGTCGGCCTCGGCGGTGTTGGTGAAGCCGAGGTCGTTGAGCAGGTTCTTGACGATGCGGCGCATGGTCGAGAAATCGTCAACGATGAGGATGCGGATGCCCTTGTCCATGTCGAATCCTGTAGGTGTGCGCAGTGGCTATCGGCCGCCGGGCCGAAAACTTGATGTGACGGGCTGCCCGAAACGCGAAGCGCGGCCGGGTCAATCCTCGTCGTCGTCCAGTTCCCCGCGCCAGTCGGTCAGGCGCGCGCGCAGGCGCAGCATGGCCTGGCCGTGGATCTGGCAGACCCGCGATTCGCTGACGTTGAGCACCGAGCCGATCTCGCGCAGGTTCAGCTCCTGCTCGTAGTACAGCGAGAGCACCATCTTCTCGCGCTCCGGCAGGTTGTCGATGGCCTCGCCCAGCGCCACCCGGAACGCGCTCTGCTCGAACCGGCGGGCGGGGGTGGCGTGGTCGTGCTGGCCCAGGCGCGGCTCGCCGTCGTGCTCCTCGACGTATTCGTCCAGGCTCAGCAGCTGGCCGCGGGCGGCGTCCTGCAGCACCTGGTGGTAGTCGTCCACGCTCATGCCCAGCGCGCCGGCGATTTCCTGGGCGGTGGCGGCGCGGCCTTCGCGCTGCTCGATCGCGCGGGTGGCGGCCACCACGTCGCGGTAGCGGCGGTGGACCGAGCGCGGCACCCAGTCGCCGGCGCGGATCGCGTCGATCATCGCGCCGCGGATTCGGATCGAGGCGTAGGTCTCGAAGGTCGCGCCCTGGTCGGACTGGAAGTTCCGGGCGGCCTCGATCAGGCCGATCATGCCGGCCTGGATCAGGTCGTCCACCTCGACGCTGGACGGCAGTCGCGCGGCGAGGTGGTGGGCGATGCGGCGGACCAGCTCCGAATGCCGCGCCACGATGGCAGCGGCGTCGCCGTTCTGCTGGGCGCGGTACTGGGCGGCCCCGGTGTTCATGCGCAGGCGCTCCCTTGCGCGGCGATCAGCCGCTCGGTGAAGAACTCGACGTGGCCGCGCGGGCCCTGCGGGGCCTGCCACTGGCTGATCCTGGCGGCAAGCTCGCGGAACGCCAGCGAGGCCGGCGCGCCCGGGAAGGCATCCACCACCGGCTCCTGGCGCTGCACCGCCACCCGCAGCCATTCATCGCGCGGGATCGCGCCGAGGTAGGACAGGGTGATGTCGAGGAAGCGCGAGGTGACGCGTTCCAGCTTGTCGAACAGGGCCTTGCCCTCGGTGGGGTTGGCCACCTGGTTGGCCAGCACCTCGATCCGGTTGACCCCGCGATCGCGGCTGAGCACCTTCGCCAGCGCATAGGCGTCGGTGACCGAGGCGGGCTCGTCGCAGACCACCAGGATCACGTCCTGCGCGGCCTGGCAGAAGGTCAGTACGCTGTCGGAGATGCCGGCGGCGGTGTCCACGATCATCACGTCCAACGGGATGTCGAGCTGCGAGAACGCGTTCACCAGCCCGGCATGCTGCTGCGGCAGCAGTTCGGTCATGTGGCGCTTGCCCGAGGCGGCCGGCACCACCAGCAGTCCGCGTGGGCCCTCGATGATGGTCTCGCGCAGTTCGCAGCGGCCGGCGAACACGTCGGCCAGGGTCAGGCGCGGCGACAGCCCCAGCATCACGTCGGCATTGGCCAGGCCCAGGTCGGTGTCCAGCAGCAGGGTGCGCTGGCCGGCCAGCACCATCGCCATCGCCAGGTTGATGGACACGGTGGTCTTGCCGACGCCGCCCTTGCCGCCGGTGACGGCGATCACGCGCGGCGCGGTGGGGACGGGGGAGTGCGGGCGAGGGGGCTCAGGCGAATGCATGGTGGCCGTCGTCATGGTGTGGGGTGGCCGCCGGCGCGCGGCGTGGGAACTCGAGGGCATCGGCCAGGCTGGTGGCGTCCGCCAACGCGATGTCGTCCGGCACGCACTGCCCGGCGGTGGTGTAGGCCAGCGGCAGGCGGTGGTGCGCCAGTACCGACAAGGCTGCACCCGGACGGGTGGTTTCGTCCAGCTTGGTCAGGATGGCACCCTCCGGCGCGGCCGGGCGGTAGCGCCGCAGCAGTTCGTCGAGGTCGGCCGGATGCGCGTTCGCGGGCAGCACCAGCAGGCTGCGCACGTTGCTGGCGGCGCGCACCCACAGGATCTGGCGCAGCAGGGCGCGGTCGCGCAGGCCGTGGCCGGCGGTGTCGATCAGCACCAGCGGATAGTCGGCCAGTTGCTCCAGCACCCGCGCCAGGGCGTCCGGGCCCTCGGCGTCGCAGACGGTGATGCCCAGCCGCCGGCCCAGCACGTGCAGCTGCTCACGGGCGCCGGCACGGGCGTTGTCGGCGCTGACCAGGGCCACGTCGCGGGCACGGTGGCGGGCGGCGTAGCGGGCGGCGAGCTTGGCGATGGTGGTGGTCTTGCCGGCACCGGTCGGGCCGAGCACGGCGAGGATGCCGCCAGCATCCAGCGCTTCGTCCGGCAGCACCGGCAGGTGCGCGGCGAGGGCGACGCGCAGCGGCGCGGCGATGGTTTCCGGCGCCAGCGTCGGGTCGATGGCGGCGGCGACCTGCTGCGCCAGCGTTTCGTCGCAGCCGAACGCGGCCAGCGCGTCCAGTGCCGCCGCCCGCGCCGGCGCGCCGCGCAGGCGCTCGCCCGCCAGCTGGCCGAGTTCGCGTTCGATGATCTTGCGCATGGCCGCCAGCTCCGCGCGCATCGCGGCCATCGCGGGGTCGGGATCGACGCCACGCAGGACCGGGGCGGCGGGCGTAGCCGGGCGCGGGGATTCCGGCAGGGTCGCGGCCGGGGCATCCACCGGAACGTTCAGCGGCATGTCCGCCGGAACGTCGGTCGGGGCGGCCGTCGGCGGATCGACGATGGCCGCGGCCTGTGCCGGCTGGGCGGCGGGCCCGGGGCGCGGCGCGGCCGTCGGCGTCGCGGCAGCGTCGCGCGGGCCCTTCAGCACCGCCATCACCTGCTCCAGCCGGCTGGACGGGCGCTCGTTGCTGGTCGGCGCGGGGCGCGGGGGGCGCGCGGAAACCGGTTCGCCATCCACATGGAAGACCGCGCGGCCCTGCGCGCGTTCGGGCAGGCGTGCGCGCAGCACGGCGGCGAAGTCCTCCGGGGCGGGCGACGTGCCGGCCGCAGCGGCGGGAGCGGGCGGGACCGGCACGGTGGGGGCCGCGCGCGGCGCCTCGGGCGCGCCGATCGTGCGCAGGGCCTGCTGCACCACGGCTTCGTCGTAATCGGTGGCGGCCACCACTTCCACCCCGTCGCTGGCCTGCCGGCTGGACAGGATCACCGCATCCGGCCCCTGTTCCTCACGCACCATCCGCAGCGCGGTGCGCATGTCGGGGGCGTTGAAACGCTTGATTCTCATGTTGCTGCTCCGCTGCGGACTTGCTCATTGGCGGGCGCGAGCCCGTCATCCGATCGCACCCAGCAACCGCAACCGTTTGTCTTCCGGCACTTCACCATACGCCAGGACCGACAGCTGCGGGACGCTGTGACGCACCAGCCGCGAGATGGCTGCGCGGATCCCGCCCGGGACCAGCAGGATCGCGGGTTCGCCGCGTTGCTCCTGACGGGTCACGCACTCGCTGAGGTTCTGGTGCAAACGCTCGGCGAGCCCGGGTTCCAGCGCGGCCCCTTGGCCGTTGACCGAGTCTTGCAAGATGCGTTCCAGCTGCGGGGCCAGGGTGAACACCGGCAGCTCCGGCGCCATGCCGTTGAGCTCCTGCACGATGAAGGCACCCAGCGCGACCCGCACGGCGGCGGTCAGGGTGGCCGGGTCCTGGGTGTGGATGCCGTGCTCCAGCAGGGCCTCGACGATCCGCCGGATCTGCCGCAGCGGCACCTTCTCGGCCAGCAGCGACTGCAGCACCTTCACCACCACCGACATCGGCAGCAGCTTCGGCGTCAGCTCTTCGACGAGCTTGGGCGACGCCTTGCCGACGCTCGCCAGCAGCTGCTGCACCTCGTCGTGGCCCAGCAGCTCAGAGGCCCGTTCGCGCACCACGTGCGAGAGGTGGGTGGCGACCACGGTGCCGGCATCGACCACGGTATAGCCCAGCGATTCGGCGTGCGCGCGCTCGCCCGGCAGGATCCACACCGCGTCCAGCCCGAACGCCGGGTCCTTGCCCGGGATGCCGTCCAGGCGCCCGAACACCCGGCCCGGGTCCAGCGCCAGCATGCGGTCGGGGTACAGCTCGCCACTGGCCACCGGCACCCCGTGCACCAGGATGCGGTACTGGCCGGCGGCCAGTTCCAGGTTGTCGCGCACGTGCACCGCGGGGATCAGGAAGCCGAGGTCCTGGGTCAGCTTGCGGCGTACGCCCTTGAGCCGGGTCAACAACTCGCCGCCCTGGCTCTTGTCCACCAGCGGGATCAGCTTGTAGCCGACCTCCAGTCCCAGCGGCTCCATCGGCGCGACCTCGTCCCAGCTCAGCTCCGCCAGCGCGGTGCCGCCCGGGCTGGCAGCGGTCGCTTCCGCCGCGGCCTGCGGGCTGGCCTCGCCCGGGTCGCGCATGCGCCAGGCCGCGAATCCGAGTGCGCCGGCCAGCAGCAGGAACGGCAGGTTGGGCATGCCCGGCACCAGCCCGATCAGGCCCAGCAGGCTGGCGGCCACGGTCAGCGCGCGGCGCTGCCCGAACACCTGGGTGCTCACCGCGGCGCCCATTTCCTGCTCGCGGGTGGCGCGGGTCACCAGCATCGCCACCGCGGTGGACACCAGCAGCGCCGGGATCTGCGCCACCAGGCCGTCGCCGATCGCCAGCAGGGTGTAGGTCTGCATCGCCTCGCCGAAGCCGAGGCCGTGCTGGAGCATGCCGATCAGCACGCCGCCGATCAGGTTGATCGCCAGGATCAGCAAGCCGGCGATGGCGTCGCCGCGCACGAACTTGCTGGCACCGTCCATCGAGCCGTAGAAGTCGGCCTCGTTGCGCACTTCCTCGCGCCGCAGCTTGGCCTCGTCGCGGGTCAGCAGGCCGGCGTTGAGGTCGGCGTCGATCGCCATCTGCTTGCCGGGCAGGGCGTCGAGGATGAAGCGCGCCGACACCTCGGAGATGCGCCCGGAGCCCTTGGTGACCACCACGAAGTTGATGATGGTGAGGATGGCGAACACCACGATGCCGACCGCATAGCTGCCGCCGACCACGAAATTGCCGAACGATTCGATCACGTGGCCGGCCGCCGCGCCGCCCTGGTGGCCGTGCAGCAGCACCACGCGGGTGGAGGCCACGTTCAGCGACAGGCGCAGCAGGGTGACCATCAGCAGGACGCTGGGGAAGATCGAGAACTCCAGCGGCCGGCGCACGTACACCACCGCCAGCAGCACCATCAGCGACAGGCCGATGTTGATGGTGAACAGCGCGTCCAGCAGGAACGGCGGCAGCGGCACCACCACCATCGACAGCATCGCCAGCACCACCACCGGGGCGGCGGCGCCGGTGCGCACGGCATGGCTGATCGCGGCCAGTGCGCCGGACTGCGGGCGGTCGTTGGGCAACGTGCTCATCGCGGCGCCTGCCCGTCATCCAGCGCCGGGTCCAGGGTCACCGCGGGCAGGCGCGGCATCGGCCCGTGCTTGGGGTGCCAGCGGCGCAGCTGGAACACGTACGACAGCACCTGCGCCACCGCCGCGTACAGCGCGGCCGGGATCTCCTGGTCCAGCTTGGCGTGCCGGTACAGCGCGCGCGCCAGCGGCGGCGCCTCGACCTGCGCCACCCGGTGCGCCTGCGCGATCTCGCGGATCTTCAGCGCGATCTCGTCCACCCCGGTGGCCACCACCTTGGGCGCGCGCATCTTGCCCGGCTCGTACTTCAGCGCCACCGCGTAGTGGGTTGGGTTCACCACCACCACGTCGGCCTTCGGCACCGCCTCCATCATTCGCTGCTGCGCGATCCGCATAGCCATCTGCCGGATCTTGCTCTTGACCTGCGGGTTGCCCTCGCTTTCCTTGAACTCGTCGCGGATCTCCTGCTTGGTCATCTTCAGCTTCTCGCGCCACGACCAGCGCTGGTAGGGCACGTCGATCGCCGCCAGCAGGACCATCGAGCCGACCATCGCCGCCAGCGCGTGCAGCATGAAGCCCAGCCCGTCGGCCACCGCGTGTTCCACCGATTCCTGCTGCAGCGACGGCATCGACACCAGCGCGCGATGCACCACCCAGTAGCCCACCGCGCCGACCAGCAGGATCCGCAGCAGCGAGCGCAGCAATTCCACCTGGCCTTCGCGGTTGTACATGCGGGCCAGCCCGGCCATCGGGTTGAGCCGGCCAAAATTCGGCTGCAGCGCCTGCCCGCTGAAGCGCAGGCCGCTCATGATCGCCGGGGAGATGAAGCAGGCGGCCAGCGCCACCGCCACCAGCGGGACGGTGGGCAGCACCAGGCCGCCGAGCAGGCTGGCGGCATGCGCCAGCAGGCGGTCCTGGTGCCCGACCAGCGACGGGTCGAACGCCAGCGCGTCGTGCATCCAGCCGAGCGAGGTACGCGCCACCCCCGGCCCCATCACCAGTAGCGCGATCACCGAGGCGCCCAGCACCGCCACGTTGGCCAGCTCGCGCGAGCGCGGCACGTCGCCGCGCTTGCGGGCATCTTCCAGGCGTTTGCTTGTAGGAGCTTCTGTGCGGTCTTCGCGATCGGCGGCTTCGCTCATCGTCTCAATCCGTGACGGCGCGGGCGGCCTCGAATGCCTGCCCGAACAACGCCTGCACTGGATCAAGCAACTCGCGTGCCAACACCACCAGCAGGGCCAGGCCCACCAGCAGGGCCACTGGCATGCCGATCTGGATCGGGTTGAACTGCGGCGCCGCGCGCGACAGCACGCCCATCACCGTGTTCACCGCCAGCATCGCCACCGTCACCGGCAGCGACATCAGCACCGCCGCGCGCAGCACCGCCGGGAAGAACGCCGGCAGCACCGACAGGAAATGCGACAGGTCTGCCAGCGGCTTGCCGATCGGCTGCGCGCGGTAGCTGTCGGCCAGCAGCTGGATCAGCGCCACGTGCGCATTCAGGCTGAAGAACACCAGCCCGAAGATCAGGTAGAACCAGGTGGACAGCACCGGCACCTGGGTCTGGTTGGCGGGGTCGGCCATGGTGGCGAACGACAGCGCCATGCCCTGCGAGGCGAACTGCCCGGCCAGCATCCCGGCCTCGAACGCCAGCTTGATCAGCAGCCCGATGGACAGGCCGATGGCGAATTCGCGCAGCACGTTGAGCGCGGTGGCGGCATCCACCGCGGCCGGCGGCGGGGCCGGCAACATCCCCGACAGGGCGGCCGCCAGCACCAGGGTGAACAGCATGCGCGCGCGCCGCGGCACGCCCTTGCCGCCGATCGCCGGCAACACCTGCATGGCGGCGCCGATCCGGATGGAATGCCAAAGGACCGTCGCCAGCATCCCGAACAGGTTGAACCCGTCGGCGGTGGTCAGGGTGACGGTATCCACGGCCGCGTTCAGCCGATCAGGTGCGGGATCTGCTGGAACAGCTCGGTGGTGAACGAGACCAGCCGGCCCAGCAGGAAGTGCCCGGTCAGCGCCAGGGTGGCGACCAGCGCGCCGGCCTTGCACACGAAGGCCACGGTGGGCTCGTTGATGGAGGTGGCGGCCTGCAGGATGCCGACCACCACGCCGGTGCCGAGCACCGCCAGCAGCAGCGGCGCGCCCAGCAGCAGCGCCAGCTGCAGGCCTTGGGAAATCTGCGAAAGGGCCATTTCGGGGGTCATGCGGGGGCTCCGTGGAGAAGCAGGCGGCGCCGGCGGGCGGG
>JBKBXH010000041.1:0-7773 GCA_046313655.1 Thermomonas sp.
CATCCAGCACCCAGACGACGCGCAGCGGCACGCCTTCCGCGGCGAGGGTCAGCGCTTCGTCCAGCGTCAACGATGCCGCGTCCAGCCGGCCCGCGCGCAGGGCATCCATCGACTGCGCGCTCGAGCTGAGTTCCACCAGCCGCAGCCGGCGCTCGTCGTAGTACCCGAGGCTGCGCGCCAGGTACAGCGGTTCGTTGCCGGTCCAGACGTTGGTGCCGATGGTCAGCGGTTTCTGGTAGGTGGACGAGCAGGCGACGGGCAGCATCAGGAACACGGCAGCCAGCAGCAGCACGCCAAGATGCGGTAGGTATCCCAGTCCCTTGGTGACCATTCCCACGCATCCCCCTTGCGTAATCGGGTGGAACTCCAGCGGCTAGCGGAGCCGACGGTATCGCATTCAAGCCATGTCTGCATTTTGCGGATTGCGCATCGCCCGCAGCCTGCTAGGCTTGGCCCCGGAGGGCAGCATCGGTTTCGGGCCGGGGCGTCCGCGGTTTGGTTTTCCGTCCGCGCCGTAGCGCGATGGCCAGATCCCGGTCGCCGGCAGGCCGATGGCCTCTGCGATGATCGCTTCGGCCAGCGGATAGGGTCGGTGCAGCGCGGTGGTCAGGCTGTTCTGGTTGCTGTATCCGTTGAGTTTGGCCAGCTGTCGCAGCGAATAGCCTTTCATGCGCAGCGCGGCGACGACCTCGGCGGGGTGCCAGTCCTTGGGGCTGGCTTTTTTCGGGTTTTGCTTTGCTGTCACGTCGGCGCTGTCGGGTTGAGTGGATTGCTTAGCCCCTAAGGATATACGCACGAATTTGCGCTTAGTCAAGCAAATGGGTGCGTTCCGCCCTGGGCCATTAATCATGGCGGTGGCCCCTTTAAGTCAAGGGAAACAACAGCAGAATGTCGGATTTCTGGCAGCGTGATCAAAGTGAAGGTTCCTATGCGTTTCCATCCACGGGATGGATGGTGCGGCATCCGGAACTGCGCACAATTGGTCGACGCCTAGCGTACATACGTGCGTCCGTGGGCGGCAGCCAGGCCGACATGGCCGGGCGCATCGGGGTCGCGCTGCGCACCTGGCAGAACTACGAGCAGGACCGCCGCTCCCCGGATGCACAGGCGCTGGTCGCCCTGTTCCGTCTGGGCTGGAGCCCGACCTGGGTGTTGACCGGCATGGAGGCGGCCTGCATCGGCGAGCCCGGCACGCCGGCAGGGCAGGACGGGCAAGGCCTGATGGTGTCCCACGAACTCGCGGAAGAGGCCTTGCGGGGGCTATGGCTGCCCAAGCACCAGTTCTTCGCGCTGATGGCCCGCATCCATGCGTGGCTGATGCATGGGCGTCCCTACGCGGAAATCCTCGAATTCGCACGGACCGAAGCCGCGCGCCTGGCGCAGGACCGCAATGGCGACGGCAACGGCATCAGCGCGGATGCCATTGCCGATACCGATGCCATGCCTCAATCCGGATCGTAGTCCAGGTTGGACGACAGCCAGCGCTCCGCCTGCGCCAGCGCCACGCCCTTGCGCCGGGCGTAGTCCGCGGCCTGTTCCTTCGACACGCGGCCGACCACGAAGTAGCGGCTGTCGGGGTGGCTGAAGTAATAGCCGGACACGCTCGCCGCCGGGCTCATGGCGAAATGCTCGGTCAGCGTGATGCCCGCGCGTGCGGGCGCGCCCAGCAGGTCGAACAGCACCTGCTTCTCGCTGTGCTCCGGGCAGGCCGGGTAGCCGGGGGCCGGGCGGATGCCGCGGTAGGCCTCGGCGACCAGCGCGGCGTTATCCAGGGCTTCGTCGGGGGCATAGCCCCAGAACTCGGTGCGCACGCGCTGGTGCAGGCGTTCGGCGAAGGCTTCGGCCAGCCGGTCGGCCAGTGCCTTGAGCAGGATCGCGCTGTAGTCGTCGTGGGCCGCCTCGAAGCGCGCCACGTGCGCCTCGATCCCGATGCCGGCGGTGACGGCGAAGCCGCCGATCCAGTCCTGACGGCCGCTGCCGCGCGGGGCGATGAAGTCGGCCAGGCACAGGTCGGGGCGGTCGGCGGGCTTGTCGGCCTGCTGGCGCAGGAAACGCAGCCAGTGCTCGCCGCCATCGGCCTGTAGCACCACGTCATCCCCCACGCTGTTGGCCGGCCACAGGCCGAACACGCCCTTCGCGGTCAGCCATTTTCCGGCAATGATGCGGTCGAGCATGGCGTGTGCGTCGCGGTACAGCTCGCTGGCCTGCGCGCCCACCACCGGGTCGGTGAGGATGGCAGGGAAGCTGCCGGCCAGTTCCCAGGCATTGAAGAAGGGCGACCAGTCGATCCACTCGACCAGCTCCGCCAGCGGGTAGTCGTCCAGCACGTGCACGCCGGGTTGGCGCGGAGCGGGCGGGACGTAGCTGGCCCAGTCCGGCCGGAACGCCTGCGCGCGCGCCTGCTCCAGCGATACCAGCCGCTTGCCGTCGCCGCGCTGGCGGTGGCGCTGGCGCACGTCGGCGTAGTCGTTGGCCGCGGCCTGCACGAAGTCGCCGCGCAGCTCGGGCGACATCAGCGACTGCGCCACGTTCACCGCGCGCGAGGCGTCCTTCACCCAGAGGGTAGGCGCGTCGTAATGGGGGTCGATCTTGAGCGCGGTGTGCGCGCGCGAGGTGGTGGCGCCGCCGATCAGCAGCGGCATGGAAAAGCCCTGGCGCTGCATCTCTTTCGCCACGTGGCTCATTTCCTCCAGCGAGGGTGTGATCAGCCCGGATAGCCCGATCATGTCCGCGCCGGCCTCGCGCGCGGTGTCCAGGATCTTCTGCGCCGGCACCATCACCCCGAGGTCGATCACCTCGAAGTTGTTGCAGGCCAGCACCACGCCCACGATGTTCTTGCCGATGTCGTGCACATCGCCCTTGACCGTCGCCAGCACGATGCGGCCGTTGCTGCGGCCGGTGTCGCCGCTGCGCAGCTTTTCGGCCTCGATGTAGGGCAGCAGGTGGGCCACCGCCTTCTTCATCACCCGCGCCGATTTCACCACCTGCGGCAGGAACATCTTGCCGGCGCCGAACAGGTCGCCGACCACGTTCATGCCGGCCATCAGCGGGCCTTCGATCACGTCCAGCGGGCGCGTCGCGGCCTGGCGGGCCTCCTCGGTGTCGGCCTCGACGTACTGGTCGATCCCGTGCACCAGCGCGTGCGACAGGCGCGCGGCGACCGGCTGCTGGCGCCAGGCCAGGTCCTCGATTTTCTTTTCGCCCTTTTTCTTCTTGTAGTTGTCGGCGATCTCCAGCAGGCGCTCGGTGGCGTCCGGGCGGCGGTTCAGCACCACATCCTCCACCCGCTCGCGCAGCAGCGGGTCGAGGTCGTCGTACAGCGGCAGCGCGCCGGCATTGACGATGCCCATGTCCATCCCGGCGCGGATGGCGTGGTACAGGAACACCACGTGGATCGCCTGCCGCACCGGCTCGTTGCCGCGGAACGAGAACGAGACGTTGGACACGCCGCCGGAGACGTGGCAATGCGGGAAACGGCGGCGCAGCTCGCGGGTGGCCTCGATGAAGTCCACCGCGTAGTTGTCGTGCTCCTCGATGCCGGTGGCGATCGCGAACACGTTGGGGTCGAAGATGATGTCCTCGGGCGGGAAGCCCACGTCTTCGGTCAGCAGCCGGTAGGCGCGCGCGCAGATCCCGACCTTGCGCGCCGCGCTGTCGGCCTGGCCGGCCTCGTCGAAGGCCATCACCACCACCGCCGCGCCGTAGCGCCGCACCAGGCGGGCCTGGCGCAGGAACTCGGCCTCGCCTTCCTTGAGCGAGATCGAGTTGACGATGCCCTTGCCCTGCAGGCACTTCAGGCCGGCTTCGATCACCTCCCACTTGGAGGAATCCACCATCACCGGCACCCGGGCGATGTCCGGCGCGGCGGCGATCAGGTTGAGGAACTCCACCATCGCCCGCTTCGAGTCCAGCAGGCCCTCGTCCATGTTGACGTCGATGACCTGCGCGCCGCTTTCCACCTGCTGGCGCGCCACCGCGACCGCCTCGTCGTAGCGGCCTTCGAGGATGAGCTTCTTGAACTGCGCGCTGCCGGTGACGTTGGTGCGCTCACCGACGTTGATGAAGTTGGACTCCGGCGTGATGACCAGCGGCTCCAACCCGGCCAGCCGGGTGTGGCGGGGCAGGGCGTTCATGCCGCGGCCTCCGCGGGCACGGCATCCAGCACCGGCACCGCGCGCGGCGGCAGGTCGCGGACCGCGGCGGCGATCGCGCGGATGTGGTCGGGCGTGGTGCCGCAGCAGCCGCCGACCAGGTTCAGCAGGCCGGAGTCGGCGAAGCCGCGCAGCACCGCGGCCATGTCCTCCGGGGTCTCGTCGTAGCCGCCGAACGCATTCGGCAGCCCGGCATTGGGATGGGTGCTGACGTGGGTATCGGCCACCCGTGCCAGCACGTCGATGTGCTGGCGCAGGTCGCGCGCGCCGAGCGCGCAGTTCAGGCCGATCGCCAGCGGCCGCGCATGCCGCAGCGAATACCAGAACGCCTCGGCGGTCTGCCCGGACAGCGTGCGCCCGGAGGCATCGGTGATGGTGCCGGACACCATCACCGGCAGTCGCGCGCCGACCTCCGCGAACACGTCGTCGATCGCGAACAGCGCCGCCTTGGCATTGAGCGTGTCGAACACGGTTTCGACCATCAGGATGTCGGCGCCGCCTTCGACCAGGCCGCGCGCGGCCTCGCGGTAGGCCTCAGCGAGTTCGTCGAAGGTGATGGCGCGGAAGCCGGGGCGGTTCACGTCCGGCGAGAGCGAGGCGGTGCGGCTGGTGGGGCCCAGTACGCCGATCACGAAGCGCGGCTTCGACGGGTCCTGCGCCTCGATGGCGTCGCATTCGGCGCGGGCCAGGCGCGCGCCCTCGCGGTTGAGCTCGCGCACCAGGTGCTGCAGGCGGTAGTCGGCCAGCGAGACGCTGGTGGAGTTGAAGGTATTGGTCTCGACCAGGTCGGCGCCGGCTTCGAGGTAGGCGCGGTGGATGCTGCGGATGATGTCCGGGCGGGTCAGCGACAGCAGGTCGTTGTTGCCGCGCTGGTCGTGCCCTTCGCAGCCGCAGCCGGGGCCGTGGGCGTGGCCGGCGGGCGCGCACAGGGCATCGAAGCCGGCGGCGAAGCGCTCGCCGCGGTAGTCGGCCTCGGTCAGGTCGTGGCGCTGGATCATGGTGCCCATCGCGCCATCGATCACGAGGATGCGGCGCGCGAGCGCGTCCTGCAGCGCGGCGGCGCGGGCGGGGTTGAGCCAGGGCAGGGGCATGGTGGGGCGTCCTCCGCTCACGGCTTGATGCCGGTGAGCGCGATCACTTCGAAATGGGGCGGGCGGCGCTCGCGGGTGACGGTCTCGCAATTGGCGATCCCCAGCCCGGCCTTTTCCGCGAACTTGCGCAGTTCCTTCTGGGTGAAGCCCAGGTTCACGTGGCCGTAGGCCTCCACCACGCTGCGGTGCTCGTGGCGGGCCAGGCTGGACAGCAGCAGGCGCCCGCCCGGGCGCAGCACGCGCGCGGCTTCCGCCACCGCCTGCGCCGGCTTGGTCGCGTAGGTCAGGGCATGCATCAGCACGACCAGGTCGAAGCTGGCGTCCGCGAACGGCAGCGCGTGCATGTCGCCCTCGCGCACCTCGACGTTGCCGAAGCGACGCAGGCGCTCGCTGGCCGCCGCGACCACGCGCGGGCTGGAATCCACGCATACGTAGCGGTTGGCGTGCGGGGACAGCAGTTCGGCCAGCACGCCGTCGCCGGAGGCGATGTCCAGCACGTCGCCCGGCCACAGCAGCGGCAGCGCGGTGCGCGCCAGCGCCTCCCAGGTGCGGCCCGGCGAGTAATGGCGTTCCATGTCGCCGGCCACGCTGTCGGCCCAGTTCTGGTCGGCCGCGCGCATCGCCAGCACCGCGGGGACGCGTTCGGCGTCCTGGCGCAGCAGGGGGTCGTCGCTGCCGGTGCGGATGGACTGCCACAGCATGCGCTGGGCCGGTTCGATCGCGGCATCGTCGAAGCGGTAATAGGCCGAGACCCCGGCGCGGCGGTCGCGCACCAGGCCGGCTTCCTTGAGCTTGGCCAGGTGGGTGGACACCCGCGGCTGCGCCAGCTGGGTGATCGCGGACAGTTCCGCGACGGTCAGCTCCTCGCCTTCCAGAAGCGCCAGCAGGCGCACGCGGGTGGCATCGGCGAACACCTTCAGGTGCGCGGACCAGCCTTCCAGATCCATAAATATCTTTCCATCGCGATTTAAAGATAATTATTTCGCGATGCCGCCTGCAGGTCAAGCCAGGCCGTCGTGGCGGCGGCGCGCGGCAATGGGGGCGGCGAGGGGCTGGCGGATCGCCCGGCGCGCGAGCGGAATGCACGCTGCGCGGGGTCTGCATCGGCGTTTCGCACGGGGGTGCCCGCGAAGCGCCGGACGCCGCCGCATGGCTGGGGTTCGCCGCGGCGCGGGGCTACAATGCCGCATCTTCGGAGACACGCATAGAGAGGCGCTCGTGGATTTCGGCTTCAGCGAAGAACAATTGATGATCCAGGACGTGGCGCGGCGAATCGCGCGCGAGAAGATCGCGCCCAGCGCCGAACACCACGACCGCAGCGGTGAATTCCCGCTCGAGAACATCCGCGCCCTGGGCGAGAACGGCCTGATGGGCATCGAGGTGCCGGTCGAATACGGCGGCGCCGGGATGGATCCGGTCAGCTACGTGCTGGCGATGGTGGAGATCGCCGCGGCCGACGCCGCCCACAGCACTATTGTCTCCGTCAACAACTCGCTGTTCTGCAACGGCATCCTCACCTTCGGCAGCGAGGCGCAGAAGCAGAAGTACGTGCGCGCGATCGCCGAAGGCCGCGAGATCGGCGCGTTCGCGCTGACCGAGCCGCAGTCCGGCTCGGACGCCACCGCGATGCGCTGCCGCGCGGTGAAGCAGGCCGACGGCCGCTTCGTAGTCAACGGCAAGAAGAGCTGGATCACCTCCGGCCCGGTCGCCAGGTACATCGTGCTGTTCGCGATGACCGAGCCCGAGAAGGGCGCGCGCGGCATCACCGCGTTCATGATCGACACCGAACGCGCCGGCTTCCACCGCGGCAAGACCGAGCCGAAGCTGGGCATCCGCGCTTCCGCCACCTGCGAGATCGAGTTCACCGACTACGTGGTGGAAGCCGACGAGGTGCTGGGCGAGGAGGGCCAAGGCTTCAAGATCGCGATGGGCGTGCTGGACGCCGGCCGCATCGGCATCGCCAGCCAGGCCATCGGCATCGCCCGCGCCGCGTACGAGGCCACCCTGGCCTACGTCAAGGACCGCAAGGCCTTCGGCCAGCCGATCGGCACCTTCCAGATGACCCAGGCCAAGATCGCCGACATGAAGTGCAAGCTGGACGCGGCCATGCTGCTGACGCTGCGCGCGGCGTGGCTGAAGGGGCAGGGCCAGCGCTTCACCACCGAAGCCTCGGTGGCCAAGCTGACCGCCTCGGAGGCGGCGATGTGGATCACCCACCAGGCGCTGCAGATCCACGGCGGCATGGGCTATTCCAAGGAAATGCCGATCGAGCGCTACTTCCGCGACGCCAAGATCACCGAAATCTACGAAGGCACCAGCGAGATCCAGCGGCTGGTGATCGCCCGCCAGGAGACCGGACTGCGATGAGCGCTTGCTTCCAACCCCTCGCCGCGCTCGATCGCGCTGCCTCCGGCAGCGCCCGATCGAACGCTCTCCGCGACGCCAAGATCACCGAAATCTACGAAGGCACCAGCGAGATCCAGCGGCTGGTGATCGCCCGCAACGAAACCGGGCTGCGCTGAATACTCCTC
>JBKBXH010000042.1:0-7703 GCA_046313655.1 Thermomonas sp.
TTGTGGTGCGCTGCCGCTGCCGTTGCCGCTGCCGCTGCCGCTGCCATTGCTGCCATTGCTGCTGCCATTGCTGCTGCTGCTCGACTCGGTGCACCCCCGCTGACCCGGCGCGCCGCCGCAGGACCTGCGCGCGCTGGGCGAGGGCGCGCTGCTGGCGATCACCATCGAGAACCCCGCGCTGGGCGATGCCGAACCGATGCGCTACCAGGGCCTGGTCAGCCTGCAGGCCAGCCGCCTGGATGCCGCGTTCGAGGGCTATTTCCAGCAGTCCGAGCAGCTCCCCACGCGCCTGCTGCTGGCCTGCGACGGCACCCGCGCGGCCGGGCTGCTGCTGCAGAAGCTGCCCGGCGCGGAGGGCGACGAGGACGGCTTCCGCCGCGCCAGCGCCCTGTTCGACACGCTCGGCCGCGAGGAACTGCTGGCGCTGCCGCCGGCCGAGGTCGTGCACCGCCTGTTCCACGAGGAAACCCCGCAGCTGCTGGGCGAGAAGCCGCTGGCGTTCGCCTGCTCGTGCTCGCGCGAGCGGGTGGAGGCGATGCTGGTCTCGCTGGGCAGCGAGGAGGCCGACGCCGCGGTCGCCGCCGGCGACGGCGAGGCCCGGGTCACCTGCGAGTTCTGCGGCCAGGCCTACCGCTTCGATGCCGCGCAGATGGCGACTCTGTTCGCCCAGGCCGCGGCCGCCCATCCCAGCCCCGCGGCGCTGCAATGAGCCGCCGCCGCGGCGCGGATGTGACGGCGCGCACGGGACGGCGCTCGGCCAGTTGCCGGCCAGTTGTTAAAGAAACATAAACACGCTAACCTGCTTCCCTGTCCCCCTGCGGGAACTTTGCCGTCCGCGGCCAGTCCATCCTCTACGCCATGCCGTCGCGCCTCACGCCCATCGCCGCCGCCGTGCTCGCCCTGGCCTTCGCCAGCGGTGCCGCGCACGCGCAGGCGAAGCAGGACAATCGCAGCGATACCCGCATGGTGCCGGTGCTGAACAAGGCCAACGGCAAGCTGGAGGCGGTGCTGATGCTGGAACCGGCCGCGGGGGCCAACGGCAACCGCTGGCGGTTCGGCAACACCTCGCTGGAAACCACGTTCGGCCTGCAATCCGGCAATTCGCTGGCGCTGCTGTGCGACCGCCGCGGCGGCATGGCGCCGGCGATCGGCCAGCTCGCCAGCAACTGCGTGCTCGCCTCGCTGGAAGGCGACGGCAAGAACAACGGCATCAGCCGCCATGCCAGCGCCGGCCTCAACCTCGTGCGCCCCGGCGCCAAGGCCGGCCTGAGCGTGGGCAGCGGCCACGACACCCTGCCCGCCTGGTTGAGCCCGGGCACCTTGGGCGGGGCGCGCTATACCCAGAACGACGTCTCCCTGTTCGCGGAGAAATCCCTGGGCGGCGAAGGCTTCGTCAGCGTCGGCGGCACCGTGGCGCGCGCGCGCCTGATCCCCGCGGCGGACGTGCCGCAGTTGGCCGACCAGTGGAACACCCGCAGCCTGAGCATCGGCGGCGGCTACGGCAACTTCGGCGCCAGCATCATCGGCCGGATCGTGAACGTGCCCGGCGAGAGCGACGTGTGGAAAGGCGTGGGCCTCGGCCTGACCTGGCGCACACCGTGGAACGGCCAGCTCAGCGTGGGTGCGGACAACGTGATCACCCGCGGCAAGAACCCGTTCGCCTCCAAGAACGGCGAAAACGACGAAGGCACCGTGCCCTACGTGCGCTACCAGCAGGACCTCTGATCCCATCCTCCCGCGCGGCGCCAAGCACGCGCAGGGCGTACCACGCAGAAGGCCGCATCCCGGGATGCGGCCTTCGCGTTTTCAGGACGGGACCGCGGCGGCCCCGGGCGGATAGCCCCATTCGGGCGGATGCGCAAAAGAGGCCGAGGCCCCCGTTCGCGGTGCAACCGAACACCGCAAACAGGATTCCGGCAGTGGACGGGCTTGCCGCGCGGAACGGGAGTCCAGCGCGCGGCCCGATGCCGCGTGCAACTCAGGGGAAGGCCAGGCTGGCGTCGCCAGAGAAGGTCTGCATGCGCACCTCGCCCTTGCCGGCACCGTAGCGGGCGCGCAGGCTGGAGCCGGGCCCGAAGCCTTCCTTCTTCGGTACCGCGCCCGGGGCGCTGAGCTTGCCGCTGAAGGTTTCCGCGGACAGGTTCGCGGAGAGCGTCGCCGGCAGCTGCAGGCGCAGCTCGCCGCTGACCGATTCCAGCCGGATCTCGCCATCCTCGCCCAGTGCCGCCTTCAGCTGCATGTCGCCGGACACGCTGCTGGCGGACAGCCGCCGCAGGCGCTCGCCGAGGGTGTCCAGGCGGATGTCGCCGGACACGCTTTCCAGCGAGATCTCGCCGTTCAGGCGCCCCTGCAGGACGAGGTCGCCGCTGACGGTCTCGACCTTGAGCTGCGGCGTGTTCATCGCCAGCTGCACGTCGCCGCTGACCGCGCTGATCCGCGCGCGCTGGGGTGCGCCGTTGGCGCGGATGTCGCCGCTCACCGCCTGCAGCGACAGCTCGCGCGGGGCCACGCCGCTGACGCGGATGTCGGCGCTGACCGTGTTCACTTCGAGGTCGGCCAGCCGCGGCACCTGCAGCACCAGCTGGCTGGGCTCCGGGTTCTTGCTGCGCGGCGGGTACTGGATCTTGATCCGCAGCACCCGCGCATCGCCTTCCACCGAGAGCTTGTCCACGCCGGTGCCGAGGGTGCCGGACAGCTTCACCTCCGGGCGGTCCCAGGCAACCACTTCCACCCGGCCACGGGCGTTTTCCACTTCCACCCGCCCGCGCGGGTCCAGCGGGCGGGTCTGGTCGATCGGGGTGCCGGCCAGCGCCGGCAGGCTGGTGGCCAGCAGGGCCAACGACAGGAGGGGGACGAACAGGCGCATGGTCGGTGTCCTCAGGCGTAAAGGGCGCGCCGCGCCAGTGCGATGCGGCGGGCGTAGGTCTGGCGCAGGCGTTCCAGCAGCAGGCGTGAGTCCGGCTGCTCGCGCAGCGCCTGGCGGATCTGCTCGGCGCTGCGGTCGAGCGCCTGCATGCCCGGCTGCCAGCTGGCCGGGACCTGGCGCAGGCCGATCTCCCCGAGCGCGGCTTCGTAATGCCGGGTGAGCAGCGCCGCCTCCGGCGGCAGCGGCGCGTGCGTGCCCGCGACCACAGTGGCGGTCGGAGCGGCGGGCGGCGCGGCCTGCGTAGCCGATTGCGGCGAACCCGACTCAACCGGCGCGCCCGGGCGCAGCTGCCAGGCCAGGCCGAGTGCCAGCGCCAGCGAAGCGGCCAGCGCCAGCGGCCACTGCCAGCCGCGCCGATGCGGCGGCAGGTGGGTGGGCGGCGGCGTGGCAGCCGCCTGCACCGGCAGGCGCGCGGCGATCCCCGGCCACAGGTCGCGCCCGGGCTCGATCTCCCGGCGCAGGCCGCGCAGGGCCAGGCGCAGGGCGGTGTCGTCGGTCTCGTGCGGGTTGCTCATGTGCAATCTCCGATGCGCGCGCGCAACAGGCCGCGGGCGCGGTGCAACTGGGCCTTGGAGCTGCCCACCGCCATGCCGAGCTCGGCGGCGATCTCCTCGTGCTTCCATCCTTCCACGTCGTGCAGCACCAGCACCGCGCGGGCGCGCGGCGGCAGGCTGGCGACCGCGCGGTCGAGGTCGCGCCCGAGCTGGGCACGGCTGGCGGTGTCAGGCGAGGCCACCGCGTCCAGCGCCGCATCGTCCTCGTGCCAGGGCCGGTTGCGGCGGGTGCGCAGCTCCATCAGCGCGGTGTTCACCGCCAGCCGGTGCAGCCAGGTGGACAGCGCGCTGTCGAAGCGGAACGTGGGCAAGGCCTGCCAGGCGCGCACGAAGGCTTCCTGGGTGAGGTCCTCGGCGCGCGCGCCGGCCTGCCCGACCAGCCGCACGATCACCCCGTGCAGGCGCCGGTGGTGGCGGCGGTAGAGCTGTTCGAACGCGGCCACGTCGGCCTGCGCGGCGCGGCGGGCGAGATCGGCGTCTTCATCCTCCAGCGGGGCTGGCGGCAGGGCCTGCGGCATCGGCATGGTGGACATCAGCATAGCCACTGGGATGCCGCGTAGGCGCAAAAGGTTTAGGCCGCGCCGGCCGGGAACGTCCCGACCGGGCGGCAATCCCGGCGGGCCGGCTCAGGCCAGCAGCGGGTTGGGCTTGTCCGCGTCCAGCTTGTACAGCTTGAGCGCGCGCGCCACGTCCTTGGCGGTCAGCTTGCCCTCGGCGGCCAGCGCCGCGACCGCGGCGTGGGCGACGTGGAAGCGGTCCACCTCGAAATGGCGGCGCAAGTTCTCGCGGGTGTCGCTGCGGCCGTAGCCGTCGGTGCCCAGCACGCTGTAGCGCATCGGCACGTACTCGCGGATCTGGTTGGCGAACGCGCGCACATAGTCAGTGGCGGCGATCGCCGGGCCCTGGCGGCCTTCCAGCTGCTGGGTGACCCACGGCTTGCGCGGCGCCTTGGCCTCGGGATGGAAGCGGTTCCAGCGTTCGGCGTCGATGCCGTCGCGCGCCAGCTCGGTGAAGCTGGGGCAGGACCAGATGTCGGCCTTCACCCCGAAGTCGGCGTCCAGCAGCGCGGCGGCGGCGATCACCTCGCGCAGGATGGTGCCGCTGCCGAGCAGCTGCACGCGCAGCTCGCCCTTCTTCGGCTTGCCGGCGTCCTGCAGCAGGTACATACCCTTGATGATCCCCTCTTCGCTGCCGGCCGGCATCTCCGGATGCGCGTAGTTCTCGTTCATCAGGGTGAGGTACCAGTACTCGTCGTGCTGCTCGGCCAGCATCCGCTGCATGCCGTGCTGCACCAGCACCACCACCTCGTAGGCGAAGGTCGGGTCGTAGCTGCGCACGTTCGGGATCAGCGCGCTCTGCACGTGGGAATGCCCGTCCTCGTGCTGCAAGCCCTCGCCGTTCAGCGTGGTGCGGCCGGCGGTGCCGCCGAGCAGGAAGCCGCGCGCGCGCATGTCGCCGGCCTGCCAGGCGAAGTCGCCGATGCGCTGGAAGCCGAACATCGAGTAGTAGATGTAGAACGGCAGCATCTGCAGGTCGCTGGTGCTGTAGGCGGTGGCCAGCGCCATCCAACTGGCGAACGCGCCGGCCTCGGTGATGCCTTCCTCCAGCACCTGCCCGGCCGCGTCCTCGCGGTAGAACATCAGCTGGTCGGCGTCCACCGGCTTGTACTTCTGGCCCTGCGGGGCGTAGATGCCGAGCTGGCGGAACAGGCCCTCCATGCCGAAGGTGCGCGCCTCGTCGGCCACGATCGGCACGCAGCGCGGGCCCACCTGCTTGTCGCGCAGGATGATGTTGAACATCTGCACGAACGCCATCGTGGTGCTGATTTCGCGCTCGCCGGTGGACTTCAGCAGGCGCTCGAAGGTGGCCAGCGGCGGCACTTCCAGCGGCTTGCTGGCCTTGCGCCGGCGCTGCGGCAGGTGGCCGCCGAGCGCGGCGCGACGCTCGCGCATGTACTCCATCTCCGGCGACTTCTCGTCCGGGCGGTAGAACGGGACCGCGCCGTCCTTCAGCTGGGCGTCGCTGATCGGCAGCTGGAAGCGGTCGCGGAACGCGCGCACCGCGTCGTCGTCCAGCTTCTTGGTCTGGTGGGTGGGGTTCAGCGCCTCGCCGGCGGCACCCATGCCGTAGCCCTTGACCGTCTTCGCCAGCACC
Organism: Thermomonas sp.; assembly: GCA_046313655.1. Lineage (GTDB taxonomy): Bacteria > Pseudomonadota > Gammaproteobacteria > Xanthomonadales > Xanthomonadaceae > Thermomonas. Next base: position 5,635 of record JBKBXH010000042.1, read on the forward strand.
ACGGTGGGCATGCCCTTGGTGTTCACCGCGGCGTGGTAGGCGGCATACACCTTGTGCGGGTCGTGGCCGCCGCGGTTCAGGCGCCAGATGTCCTCGTCGCTCATGTTGGCGACCATCGCCAGCGTCTCCGGCGACTTGCCGAAGAAATGCTCGCGGGTGTAGGCGCCGCCGAAGGCCTTGCAGTTCTGGTACTCGCCGTCCACGGTCTCCATCATGATCCGGCGCAGCGCGCCGCTGGTGTCCTTGGCCAGCAGCGGGTCCCAGTAGCTGCCCCAGATCGCCTTGATGACGTTCCAGCCGGCGCCGCGGAACTGGCCCTCCAGCTCCTGGATGATCTTGCCGTTGCCGCGCACCGGGCCGTCCAGCCGCTGCAGGTTGCAGTTGATGACGAACACCAGGTTGTCCAGGCCCTCGCGGCCGGCCACGCCAATGGCGCCCAGCGATTCGGGCTCGTCGGTCTCGCCGTCGCCGAGGAAGCACCACACCTTGCGGTCGGTCTTCGGCATCAGGCCGCGCGCCTCCAGGTACTTCCAGCTGCGCGCCTGGTAGATCGCCGCCAGCGGGCCCAGGCCCATGCTGACGGTGGGGGTCTGCCAGAAGCCGGGCATCAGCCACGGATGCGGGTAGCTGGAGATGCCGCGACCATCGACCTCCATCCGGAAGTGGTCGAGCTGGGATTCGCTGATGCGGCCCTCGAGGAAGGCGCGGGCATAGATTCCCGGGGCGCTGTGGCCCTGGATGTAGAGCAGGTCGCCCGGATGATCGTCGGACGGGGCGCGCCAGAAATGGTTGAAGCCGACGTCGTACAGGGTGGCGGAGCTGGCGAAGCTGGCGATGTGGCCGCCCAGCGAGCCGGGCTTGCGGTTGGCGCGCACCACCATCGCCATCGCGTTCCAGCGGATGATCGAGCGGATCCGCCATTCCATGTGCGCATCGCCCGGCATCTGCGGCTCCAGGTGGGCCGGGATGGTGTTGACGTATTCGGTGGTGGGCGAGAACGGCAGGTGGGCGCCGGCGCGGCGGGTCAGTTCGACCATGCCCTCCAGCAGCTGGTGCGCGCGCTGTGGGCCGTCATGGTCGATCACCGCCTTCAGCGATTCGATCCACTCGCGCGACTCCTGCGGATCGGGGTCGTTCTGCAGCATCTCGTTGAGCCAGTTCATCGCGCGCGTCCTCGCCGGAAACCTAAGTCGAGGGCGCAGTCTAGCAAGCCCGGCGCGGCGGAAGTTGCTGCATCGCAGCTCAAATCATGTTTTATCCGGGTTTTTCAAAAATCGGTGCAAATGCCGCCTGCGGACGCACGCGCCCGACCCGCGGGTAGGCCGGGGCGGGCGCAGGGAGCAGGCGTGCCCGGGGCGGCACCGACGCCAAGTGCCGGCCACTGGTACCGGCAAACCCCGGAGGCCGGCGCGGCGTCAGCCGGCGCGGGCCTTCATCTCGGCGCGGATCTGCGCATCCACCGCCGCGAGCGCGGTCATATTGACCACCCGCCGCGAGGACGAGGCCGGGGTGAGGATGTGCGCCGGCTGGTCCAGGCCCATCAGGATCGGGCCGATCGCCACGCCGCCGGTGGCGACCCGGATCAGGTTGTAGCCGATGTTGGCGGCGTCCAGGTTCGGCATCACCAGCAGGTTGGCGCGCCCCTTCAGGGTGGTGTTGGGGAACATGCGCTGGCGCAGTGCCTCGTCCCAGGCGGTGTCGGCCATCATCTCGCCGTCCACCTCCAGCCTGGGCGCGCGCTGGCGCAGGATCTGGTAGGCGCGCGCCATCTTCTGCGCGCTGGCGTCAGTATGGCTGCCGTAGTTGGAATGCGACAGCAGCGCCACCTTCGGCTCGATTCCGAACAGCTTCAGCCGGTAGCTGGCCTGCAGGGTGGCCTCCGCGATCTGCTCGGCGTTCGGGTCCACCTGCACGTGGGTGTCCACGAAGAACCATGCGCCCTGGTCGTTGAGCACGCCGGTCATCGCGGCGGTGCCGGTGATGCCCGGCTCGAAGTCGAACACGCTGCGCAGGTAGCCCAGCTTCTTGTGGTAGCGGCCCACCAGCCCGGTGATCAGCGCGTCCGCCTC
>JBKBXH010000043.1:0-7581 GCA_046313655.1 Thermomonas sp.
CGGCGCGCTGATGCCCGGGGTGCAGGCCGCCGACCTGCGCAGCGGCGGCGATGCGCGCGCGCAGGACGCGATGAACGCCGATGCCGGCGGCCAGGGCGCGTCGGCCGGCGGCCTCGGGCAGGGCGCGGCGCTGCCGCAGGCGCGCGCCGGCAACGGCCGGGTGACCCTGAAGGTGGGCGGCGGCGAGGTCGGGGTGTCGGCGGTGGAGGACACCAACTCGCTGCTGGTGCGCGCCAGCCCGGCGCAGTGGAAGTCGATCCGCGACGTGATCGAACGCCTCGACGTGATGCCGATGCAGGTGCAGATCGAGGCGCAGGTGGTCAGCGTGGCGCTGAAGGGCGCGCTGCAGTACGGCGTCAGCTGGTACTTCGACAACGCGCTGGCCGGGCAGGGGCTGCCGTACCCGACTGGCCGCAACAGCTTCGGCACCCACGCCGGCAGCCTGAGCCCGATGGCGAACGGCGGCGGCAACCTGCTCAGCTGGACCTTCCTCGGCAGCAGCGCGGCGGCCATCATCCAGGCGCTGGACAACGTCACCGACGTGCGCACGCTGTCCTCGCCCAGCGTGTTCACCCAGAACAACAAGGAAGCGGTGCTCAACGTCGGCCAGCGCATCCCGGTGGCCTCGGTCAGCTTCAACCCGGCCGGCGGCACCACCGGCACCTACAGCCAGGTGCAGTACCTCGACACCGGCATCATCCTCAAGGTGCGCCCGCGCATCACCCGCGACGGCATGGTGTTCCTCGACATCGTGCAGGAAGTGAGCAAGCCCACCGGCACCGCCGACGCCAACGGCAACGTGCGGATCGACACCAGCAAGGTCACCACCAGCGCGGTGGCGCCCAGCGGCGAGACCATCGTGCTGGCCGGCCTGATCAGCGACGGCAGCAACCGCAGCTCCACCGGCGTGCCGGGGCTGAGCCGGATCCCGATCGTGGGCAGCCTGTTCGGCCAGCAGGGTAGCGAGAAGACCCGCGACGAGCTGGTGGTGCTGATCACCCCGACGGTGGTGCGCAACCCGCTGGAGGCGCGCAACCTGACCGACGAATACGGCCGCCGTTTCCGCGCGCTGGAACCGATCTACGCGCCGAAGAAATGAGCCGACCGGGCGCCGCCCTGCCGATCGTGCTGGTGCCGGTGGGCACCGACGAAGAGGCGCTGGATGCGTGCCTGGCGGCGCTCGAAGCCGCCACCCCGGCGGGCACCCGGGTGTGGCTGGCCGACGATGCCCAAGCCGGGCCGCGCGGGCTGGCGATCATCCAGCGCTGGCTGGCGCAGACCCGGCTGCAGGCCGCGCATACCCGCCGCAGCGCGCCGCTGGGCGAGGCCGCGCACGTCGCGCAGGCGCTGCAGGCCTGCGGCGAGGACGACGTGGCGGTGCTGGCCAGCGATGCCCGCCCCGCGCCCGGCTGGCTGGAGCGGCTGGCGCAGTGCCTGGCGGACGATCCGGGGATCGCCACCGCCACGCCCTGGTGCAATGCCGGCGAAGTGGCGGCGTGGCCGCGGATCGGCGAGATCGTGCCGCTTGCGCTGGCACCGGCGCGGCTGGCGCAGGCCTGTGCGCAGCTGGCTGGCGGGGCGTGCCCGACGCTACCCTCCGCGGTGTCGCATGCGGTGCTGCTGCGCGGGCGCGCGCGGGTCGCGGCCGGCGGCGTGGATGGCGAGAGCTACCGCGCATGGCCGGCGGCGCTGGCCGACCTGTCGCTGCGCCTGGCCGGCCTCGGCGGCCGCAGCGTGCTGTGCCCGGCTGCGTTCGTGCTGCGCGAGCGCGAGGGCGAGCCGCATCCCGGCGACGGCGACCTGCTCGCGGCGCGCTGGCCGGCCTGGCACGCCGACATCGCGCGCTGCCTGATGCAGGACCCGCTGCACGCCCTGCGCGCGCAGCTGCATGCGGCGCTGGCGCAACTGGAGCACGGCTCGCCGCAACCGGACCTGTTCGCGGGCGGTACGTGAACAGCGAAATGAGCGCCGGGGTGGCGGTGGTGGTGGTCAGCCACGACAGCGAGGAAACCCTCGACGAATGCCTGCTGCGCGTGCGCGCCGCGGAGGGCGTAGTGCAGGTGCGGGTGGTGGACAACGGCTCCGCCGACAGCAGCCTGTCGATCGTGCAGCGGCATGCGCTGGCGGATGCGCGGGTGCGCTTCATCGCCAATGCCGACAACCCCGGCTTCGCGGTCGCCTGCAACCAGGGCGCGGCCGATTGCGACGCGCCGTGGCTGGCCTTCCTCAACCCCGACTGCTTCCTCCCGCCCGAGGCCCTGGCCCGCCTGCGCGCGCATGCGCAGGCCGCGGGCGGCGCGCTGGTCGGCGCGGACCTGGTGGATGCCGAGGGCCGCATCGTCGCGCGCACCGAAAAAATCGGCAGCCAGCCGGACCCGGAGTTCGTGGCCGCGGTGCGCAAGGCCACCGGCGGCTGAGGAGCATCCACCACGCCCAGCTACGCCGGCACGGCGATTTACGCTCGGCGGTCCGGCCGCGGTGGCTCAGGCCCGGCTGGGCCGGCGCTGCGGCGGCAGGTCGTCGCCCGCGCAGCCGGTGGCGGCAGCCTGCAGGGCACGCGCATCCAGGATGCGCACGCGGCGCCCGCGGACCTCGATCACCCCGTCCTCGTGCAGGCGGCTGAAGCCGCGGCTCACGGTTTCCAGCACCAGCCCGAGATAGCGGGCGATCTCGTCGCGGCTCATCGGCAGCTGGAAGTCGTCGGCGGGACGGCCGATCCGGCGCAGGCGTTCGCCCAGCCCGTGCAGGAACAGCGCGATCCGCTCGCTGGCCTGGCGCCGCGCCAGCACTTCCACGTGGTCGTGGTCGAGGCCCGCGCTCTGGCCCATGATCCGCAGCAATTGCTGCTGCAGGCTGGGCAGCCGCGCCGCGACCGCGGCCAGCTGGTGGAACGGCAGTTCGCACACGCGCGCATCGGCCAGCGCCACCGCCTCGCAGCGGTGCTGGCCGCTGCCCACCGCATCCAGCCCGAACAGCTCGCCCGGCAGGTGGAAGCCCAGCACGTGCTCCTCGCCGCCCGGGGTCACCACCACCGTCTTGAAGCTGCCCTCGCTGGCGACGTACACCGCACCCAGCGGGTCGCCGGCGCGGAACAGCACGTCGCCACGCGCCAGCGGACGCCGGCGCTGGACCACGCTCTCCAGCCGCCCGAGATCCTCCACATCCACCCCGGCCGGCAGGCACAACGCATGCAGCGAGCAGTCCGCGCAGCTGCGGCGCAGCCTGGCCAGGTCCAGTGGAATCGGTTCACTCATGCGCGCTGCCCATCCTGCCAGGCCGGCCGGGGCCGGCCCGGCTCGAAAACATCCCCGACCGCCATATTGCGGGCCCAAGTCGGGACGGGCAACCCCGGCGCATGGCGGACGCCGCCGGATTTGATCGGGATCAAGGGCCGCCGCGCGCGCAGCCCCTAGCATGCGCGCGTCCATCCCGGAGTCGCACATGCAAGCCATCCCTGCCACCTACAACGACAAGGTGGTGCGCCAGTTCGCCGTTGCCACGGTGCTCTGGGGCATCGTCGGCATGCTGGTCGGCGTCATCATCGCCACCCAGCTGTACTGGCCGCACCTGTTCGAGGGCATCCCCTGGCTCAGCTACGGGCGGCTGCGCCCGCTGCACACCAACGCGGTGATCTTCGCGTTCGGCGGCAGCGCGCTGTTCGCCACCAGCCTGCACGTGGTGCAGCGCACCAGCCACGTGCGGCTGATTTCCGACCGGCTGGCCGCGTTCGTGTTCTGGGGTTGGCAGGCGGTGATCGTGGCCGCCGCGATCTCGCTTCCGCTGGGCTACACCCAGGGCAAGGAGTACGCCGAGCTGGAATGGCCGATCGACATCCTGATCACCATCGTGTGGGTGGCCTACGCGGTGCTGTTCTTCGGCACCATTGCCAAGCGCCGGGTCAAGCACATCTACGTCGCCAACTGGTTCTACGGCGCCTACATCATCGCGGTGGCGCTGCTGCACATCGTCAACAACATCGCCATCCCGGCCGGCGCGATGAAGTCCTACCCGGTCTATTCCGGCGCGGTGGATGCGATGGTGCAGTGGTGGTACGGCCACAACGCGGTGGGCTTCTTCCTGACCGCCGGCTTCCTCGGGATGATGTACTACTTCGTGCCGAAGCAGGCGCAGCGGCCGATCTATTCCTACCGGCTGTCGATCGTGCACTTCTGGGCGCTGATCGCGGTGTACATGTGGGCCGGCCCGCACCACCTGCAGTACACCGCGCTGCCGGACTGGGCGCAGTCGGTGGGCATGGTGTTCTCGCTGATCCTGCTGGCGCCCAGCTGGGGCGGCGCGATCAACGGCATCATGACCCTCTCCGGCGTCTGGTACAAACTGCGCACCGACCCGATCCTGAAGTTCCTCATCGTCTCGCTCAGCTTCTACATGATGAGCACGTTCGAGGGGCCGATGATGTCGATCAAGACGGTCAACTCGCTGTCGCACTACACCGACTGGACCATCGGCCACGTGCACTCCGGCGCGCTGGGCTGGGTGGCGATGATCTCGATCGGATCGATCTACGCGCTGCTGCCGCCGCTGCTGGGCCGCAAGGAGATGTACTCGACCCGGCTGATCGACACCCACTTCTGGATCCACACCCTCGGCGTGGTGTTCTACATCGCCTCGATGTGGATCGCCGGGGTGATGCAGGGCCTGATGTGGCGGGCGACGAACGCCGACGGCACCCTGACCTACACCTTCGTGGAATCGCTCAACGCGACCTATCCCTACTACCTGGGCCGGCTGTTCGGCGGCCTGCTGGTGCTGGCCGGCATGCTGCTGATGGCCTGGAACACCTGGCAGACCTACCGCGCCGCCGGGAAGCCGGTCGAACAGCCGCTGCTGGCGCCCGACGTCTCCGAAGCCCGCGCCTGAGGACCCCATGAGCGAAAACACACACAACCCGCACGAGAAGCTGGAAAAGAACGTCGGCCTGCTGGCGGTGCTGATCGCGGTGGCGGTCTCCTTCGGCGGCCTGGCCGAGATCGTCCCGCTGATGTTCCAGGCCGAGACCATCAAACCGCTGCCCGGGGTCAAGCCGTACCCGGCGCTGGAGCTGGCCGGACGCGACGTGTATGTGCGCGAGGGCTGCTACAACTGCCATTCGCAGATGGTGCGCACCCTGCGCTTCGAGACCGAGCGCTACGGCCATTACTCGCTGGCCGGCGAGTCGGTGTACGACCGCCCGTTCCAGTGGGGCAGCAAGCGCACCGGGCCCGACCTGGCGCGGGTGGGCGGGCGCTATTCGGACGACTGGCACCGGGTGCACCTGAACAACCCGCGCGACGTGGTCCCCGAATCGAACATGCCCAGCTTCCCGTGGCTCAACCAGAACACGCTGGATGGCGCCACCGTGCAGGCGCACATGCGCGCGCTGCAGCGGCTGGGCGACCCCTACAGCGACGCCGAGATCGCCGCCGCGCCGGCGGCGGTGGCCGGCAAGACCGAAATGGACGCCCTGGTGGCCTACCTGCAAGGCCTGGGCAAGCACGCGCCGAGGACCCCCTGATGCTCTCGGGAATCATCACCACCGTATTGATGCTGCTGTTCCTGGCCGGCTGGGCCTGGGCCTGGAGCCCGCGCCGCAAGCGCGATTTCGACGAGGCGGCGCGACTGCCGCTGGAATCCGACGAGGAGAACGCCCGATGAGCGCGGGATGGTCGTGGTACGTGATCGCGCTGATCGCGCTGAACATCGTCGGCTGCGCCTGGCTGCTGTGGTGGACCGCGCGCCGGCGCCCGGGCGACCCGCGCCCGGAGGACACCAGCCATGTCTGGGACGGCAACCTCACCGAGTACAACAAGCCGCTGCCGAAGTGGTGGATCAACCTGTTCTACCTCACCATCCTGTTCGCCATCGGCTACCTGCTGTGGTACCCGGGGCTGGGCAATTTCGCCGGCCTCGGCAAGTGGACCTCGCGCGCCGAGCTGGGCCATGACACCGCGCTGGCCGATGCCCGCCTGGAACGCACGTTCGCGCCCTACAAGGGCCAGCCGATCGACGTGCTGGCGCGCGACCCGCAGGCGCTGAAGCTGGGCAAGTCGATCTTCGGCAACAACTGCGCCACCTGCCACGGCTCGGCCGGCAAGGGCGCGGTGGGCTACCCCAACCTGACCGACGACATCTGGCACTGGGGCGGCAGCCCCGACCAGATCCTGCACACCGTGCTGAACGGGCGCGAGGGTGTGATGCCGGCCTGGGGCAAGGTGCTGCAGGGCATGGCCGGCCCGGATGCGGTGGACTACGTGATCGCCTACGTGCGCCAGCTGGGCGAACCCGACGGCGCGGCCCGCAGCGACTACGCGGCGGCGCGCGGCAAGGCCCTGTTCGAGGGCGTGTGCGTGGCCTGCCACGGCAAGGACGGCAAGGGCGACCAGAAGATCGGCGCGCCCGACCTCACCGACGGCTACTGGCTGTACGGCGACAGCCGCGAGGCGCTGCGCGAGACCATCGGCAACGGCCGCCACGGGGTGATGCCGGCCTGGGCCCCGGTGCTGGGCGACACCCGTTCGCGCCTGGTCGCGGCCTACGTCTGGTCGCTCTCGCACCCGGCGCCGGCGGCCGCCAGCGGCAAGGGCGCGCCATGACCGACTTCACCACCCCGCGCCTGGACCATCCGCCGCGCCCGCTGGCGCAGCGGATCGGGGCCGTCGTGTGGCCCAGCTTCTTCGCGGCCGGGGTGGCGACGATGGCGTTCTTCGCCTTCGTCGATCCGCTGGCGCTGCGCGACGCCACCTTCCCGCAGCTGCACATCACCCGCGGCTTGGGCTACACCCTGGGCTTCTTCGCGTTCTGGCTGGCCACCGCCGCCTCCAGCCTGTTCACCTGGATTCTTCTGCGGCCGGCCAGCCGGTTCAACCGGCCGCTCGCACGCGACTGACGCCATGGGCAACAAGCAAATCCCCCTCGACGTGCTGGACACCGGCGGCAGCGCCTACGTCAGCGAGCGCAAGGTCTATCCGCGCGATGTCTCCGGCCCGCTCAACCGCCTGCGGGTGGCGGCGGTGCTGTGGCTGCTGGGCATGTTCTACCTGTTCCCGTGGCTGTCCTGGGACGGGCGCCAGGCGGTGCTGTTCGACCTGCCGGCGCGCAAATTCCACGTGTTCGGGCTGACCTTCTGGCCGCAGGACTTCGTGTTCCTGGCGATGCTGCTGATGATCGCCGCGCTCGCGCTGTTCTTCTTCACCGCGCTGGCCGGGCGCCTGTGGTGCGGCTACGCCTGCCCGCAGACGGTGTGGACCGAGGTGTTCCTGTGGATGGAGAGCGCGATCGAGGGCGACCGCCACAAGCGCATGAAGCTGGACGCCGGCCCGTGGACGCGCCAGAAGCTGCTGCGCAAGGGCGGCAAGCACCTGGCGTGGCTGCTGTTCGCGCTGTGGACCGGCTTCACCTTCGTCGGCTTCTTCACCCCCATCCGCGAGCTCGCCGCGCGCGCCTGGCCGTTCCAGTGGGGCGGCTGGGAGACCTTCTGGGTGCTGTTCTACGCGCTGGCCACCTGGGGCAACGCCGGCTTCCTGCGCGAGCAGGTCTGCAAGTACATGTGCCCGTACGCGCGCTTCCAGAGCGCGATGTTCG